>JAYEID010000011.1 GCA_034659915.1 Patescibacteria group bacterium | reverse complement strand
GAAAGGAAAAAGGAAAAAGGAAAAAGGAAAAAGGAAAAAGGAGGCATAGATGCTAGTTGAAGTTTTTCAGGGTATTCTTGTTGGGATTTTGGTTTTTCTTACTATAGTTGCGTGCCTAGGTGGGATTCTGGCGCCTATCCTTGAAGAAAATTTGGATGAAAACATTTGACCTGTTTTGCTAACGCCTGCTAGGAATTGGATTTTTAAAGCTAGTTCTATAGAGATCCGTTTTCCTAGCAGGTTTTTTTGTGATGAGGAAAGGTTGGGTGCGTTTCAAACACAAGAGAGGAGTGATGATAATAGGAACCTTTTCTTATGTTATACTCTGGTTTAGAGGCAATTAGTGGGCGCTTAGTTGGTTTTTTCTTGGGTTTTTAGTAGATCTAATTATGATTACATTTCTTCTTTTTATTTGTATCTCTTTTATTTTGGCGTTTTTGTGGGCGCCGTTGTTAATTAATATTCTTTATAAGTGTGATATTCGCCGCAGATCAAAGATTGAACTGGATAAAAAGGTTGAGAACCACGCCCAAAAGACAGGAACCCCAGTAATGGGTGGGGCATTAGTTGTTGTTACTGTTTTAGTTTTAAATTTAGTATTTAATTTTTCCTCGCAAGTTGGCATTGTTCTTCTTACTCTTTTACTTGGGGCAGTTTTGGGTGCTATTGACGATTTTTTTAATATTTTTGGTCATGATAAGGTTTCTCGTGCTGTGCGTAAGGGTATAACCCCTTTTGTATCTTTTTCCGATGTAACTTGGGGTCTTTACAAAATTGTTTTATTACCTTGGCAAGCGTTTAAAGAAGTTTTTCGAGCAATGGGTAGTTATCAGGGTGGTTTTAAAGCCCACGAAAAGTTTTTGCTTCAAACAATGTTAGGACTTTTTGTTGGCTTTTTTGTGTATTTTCAATTGGGTTTAAATTCAGTTTGGCTTCCACTGTTGGGAAGGCTTAGTGTTGGTATTTTTTACCCAATCTTAGTTACTTTTTTGCTGGTGTCCTATGCAAATGCATTTTCCATAACAGATGGTTTGGATGGGCTGTCGGGTGGTACTCATATTATTGCTTTCTTGGCATTGGGCGTTTTAGCATGTTATTTTGGGAAATTAGATTTAGCTCTTTTTTGCGCAACTGTAGTTGGCTCAGAGATGGCTTTTCTGTATTTTAATATTTTTCCGGCTCGAGTTGAGATGAGTGATATTGGTACCCTACCTTTAGGTATGGTTTACGCTCTGGTTGGGGTTTTATTGGGAAGAGAGCTGGCTATTCCAGTTATTGGCGGTGTTTTTACTTTAGAGGTTTTTTCCAGTTTTGTTCAGGTGTGGTCAGTTAAGTTAAGAGGAAAGAGAGTGTTTAAAATTGCGCCGATTCATCATCATTTTGAAGCTTTAGGTTGGCCGGAAACAAAAGTGACCATGCGGTTTTGGTTGTTTGCGGCAGTTGCAGCAGTGTTTGGCACCCTATTTGCTTTGCTTTAATTTAGAAAAAACTGTTTAGCCCTCGCTGTTCTTGCTTAGCTAACTTATACTAGGTAGGGGAGGGGTGTTAATTTTTTATGACTCGGTTATCCCTAAAAAAAGTTGATCCAATTTTATTTACTATTATTGTGGGATTACTTATCTTTGGCGTGCTAATGGTTTACGACGCTTCAGTTGTTTATGCTCACGATGTGTTTGGGGGAAGGTACCACTTCCTTCTTCGTCAGTTGTTTTGGGTAGTGTTGGGTGTTATAGCAGCTCTGCTTTCTTTTTTTTCTAGTGAGAAAACTTTACGGAAAATCTCTATTTTTATTTTTGGTTTTTCAATGGTTTCTCTTGTTTTTTTAGCTATTCCTAAGCTTTTTAGTTTTCCTCTCTATGATAAATTTGCTCCAGAAGTTAATGGTGCTCGTCGTTGGGTAATCCTAAACCCTCCGGATGTTATTCCTCCAGTTCCCCTTCTATCAAGAATTAGCTTCCAGCCAGCAGAGCTGGCAAAGCTGTCTCTTATTCTTTACTATGCAAATTGGTTTTCCAGTCTGTCTTCTCCTCGTCGGAGAAGAAGCTCTTTACTAACAGAAAGTACCGAATTACCGGGATTACTCACGGTATTGGCTCTCCTTGGGTTAGTTTGCTTTTTAGTCCTTTTACAACCTGATTTTGCCACAACAGCAATGATTGCCGTTATTGGGCTTTGGGTCTATTTTGTTGCTGGCGCTCCGTTACTTTTGCTACTTCTTAGTGGGTTAGCAGTTGCATTTGTTGGTGTGATTTTTATTTTTATTTCTCCTTACCGGCGACAACGATTGCTTACTTTTTTGGATCCTCACAAGGCAGATCCTCTTTCTGCTGGTTATCATCTACGCCAAGTGTTAATTGCGCTTGGTTCGGGGGGAGTGTTTGGCGTTGGTTTGGGTGAATCAAGACAGAAATATGGTTATTTGCCAGAGGCGGCAGCAGATTCGATTTTTGCAATTATTGGAGAGGAGTTAGGTTTTGTGGGGACATCAATTGTTATTTTAGCTTTTGCGCTTTTTCTTTGGCGTGCTTTTTATGTGGTGAGGGAAACTAAAAACTTATTTTATAAACTGGTGGCTGGTGGGGTCACAGGTTGGATTGGTGTTCAGGTTCTTGTTAATTTAGGAGCTATGACTGGGCTTATTCCTTTGACAGGTATTACCTTGCCGCTGGTTTCTTATGGTGGGTCTTCAATGATATTTTTAATGGCTGGTGTGGGAGTTTTGCTTCGAGCATCAACGGATATGAAATAATAATAATAAGGAGCTTATGAAGAAAAAGAAAGTAGTATTTACAGGTGGACATCACACTTCAGCAGTTGCTGTAATTGATGAGCTTAAAAAAAGCCAAGGTTTAGCAGATAAAGTTCAAATTTATTTTATTGGGCATCGTTATTCTATGCATCAGGAAGAAATTAGAAGTGCTGAGTATTGTGAGATTCGGGGGCGCGGAATACCGTTTTATAATCTACATGCAGGGAAACTTTATAAAACAGTTAATTTGTGGGAGTGGTTAAAGGTGCCTTATGGTTTTGTTCAAGCTTTGTGTATTCTTCTTCGCTTGCGCCCGAGTCTTATTTTTTCTTTTGGTGGTTATTTAGCTGCCCCAGTAGTTTTTGCTGGTTGGGTTTTGGGTATACCTTCGGTAACTCATGAGCAGACAGTAGTAGCGGGTTGGGCAAATAAATTTGCTGCTCGGTTTGCAGAAAAAATCTTTATCTCCTGGCCGCAATCGGGGAAGTTTTTCCCCCGCAAAAAGGTTACTTTTACTGGCTTACCCTTGCGGGAGGAAATTGTTGCTTTGGCGCAGAGCTCTGCCTGGAAAAGTTCTCCGAGAGAGGATCCGGTTTTGTATATTACAGGTGGCAAGCAAGGATCTCAAGTAATTAATCAAACAGTGGCAAATTGTTTGGAGGACCTTTTAAGTCAGTTTTTTATTTATCACCAGACTGGGTTTCTTGATTTTGCAGAATTTAAAAAACGCGCTGAAAAATTGCCTCCGGGTTTAGAAGGGCGATATATGGTTTCGGATTACTATAGTGAAAAGGAAGTTGCGGAAATCTATAAAAAAGCTATGGTGGTGGTGGGGCGTGCAGGTGCTCACACAACATATGAGTTAGCTGCGCTGGGCAAACCTGCAGTTTTGGTACCAATTCCATGGGCATCGCATAATGAACAGGAAAAGAATGCGCGCCTTTTAGAACAAGTGGGGTTAGCTAGGGTTTTGCCCCAAGATAAATTAAATAAGGAGCGTTTACTCCAGCTTTGCCTCAAACAAGCTTCTTTGGATGAAGCTAGGTTGAAGGAAATCCGAGATAATTCCCGTAAATTGGTAAGACTAGATGCTGCACAAAAAATTGTTGATGAACTTCGAGAATACTTGGGCTAGTTAGACTGGTGGCTGTGTTAGAATTGATTAGCAATGGGTATTACAACCGGAAAAGCTTGTTATAAATCACGCTACTTTGGACCAAGCTCCAAATCAAGAAGACCTAGGTATAAAAAAAATTTTCAAAAGAAACGTCGGTTGTTTAAACGATTTTTTGGAAGCAGATTTTTTCTTATCTTCTTTGGAATTGTTGGGTTTTCCCTTCTGTTATACATAATTTTTTGGTCCAACTTTTTTAGTGTTCAAAATATTGAGGTTATAGTAACGGCAGGAGGGCAAGAACTGGATGCTGAGGTTCTTACGCAAGAGGTAAGAAAAAGGTTTCTGGGCAAAAATTTGCTTTTTGTTTCTGCCAACAAATTTTTTTTCCTTTCTGAAGAGCCTGCTATTAAAGATTTTAGCCTCAAAAAGAACTGGCCCAATCAATTTGAGGTTTTGGTTACTAAGCGAGTTGGTAGAGCAGTTTTGTTGGATAGTAAGCAAAAGGAGTTTTTGGTGGATGAGGAAGGCGTGGTTTTTGCTCCAGTTAGTGATTCTGATCTTCTTGTAATTAGCTATCCATCTAAAAGTTTGGCTATTGGTGACAAGGTTCAGGGGCGTGCTATTCAGTTTGTGCTTGCCGTTCTATCTTCTTGTTCCGAAGCTGGGTTAGAAGTGGACTCAGTGCGAGCTGCTGGCAATGTGGTTGTGGAATTTATGGATGGTCCTCAAGTTTTACTGCCTTTAGAGAACAGTGCTATTACCAGGATGGTTACTATGGTTTCGCAATTTCGTTCAGAGGGAGAGCCTGTATCCAAAATTGATTTGAGGTTTAAGAACCCTGTGGTAGAATACAAAGAGTAACTAAGCAGGTTGTAAATTTTGAATTTTTAAATGCCTTTATGTTAGCTCGGTTTTGTTCTCTTTGATTTGTTATGGTTTATTTGGTGGTTGACCTTAGATTTTTATCCTGTTAAATTGAGTACAGCTTACTTATGGAGTAGTTAGTTTGCCTTTACTTTATTGTTCTCCTGGAAGCTGTTGGTGCTCCCTAACTTATAAACAAATGCCCAGAGAAAGAATTGTTACCGGAATAGATATAGGTTCTTCTAAAGTTTGTACTATTATTGCTTCAGTTTCTTCTGATTCTAGTATAGAACGTAGCCCAAAAGTTTCTATTATTGGTGTTTCTACTGTCCCTTCTAATGGGATAAGAAAGGGTGTGGTAGTAGATATAGATGAAGCTGTTGAATCTATTGCCCAGTCTTTGGAGGGTGCGGAGCGAATGGCAGGCTATGCAGTTTCTTCAGCGTATATATCAGTTGATGGTAAGCATATTTCCTCTCTTAACTCTCACGGAGTAGTAGCAGTAGCTAATCAAGAAGGTGAGATTACGGAGGGAGATGTTGCTCGGGTTACTGAAGCAGCGCAAGCAATTTCAATTCCTTCTTCGCGAGAAATAATTCATGTAATACCTTGCGATTTCATTGTTGATAATCAAGGAGAAATTCGTGACCCGGTGGGTATGAGCGGCGTCCGTTTAGAAGTAGAAACAAATATTATTTCTGGTGCTACTACTGTAATGCGTAATCTGGTCAAGTGTGTGCAACAAGTGGGAGTAGGGGTTTCTGATCTTGTATTTGAAGGTGTTGCATCTGCGGAATCTGTTCTTACTGATACTGAGAAGGAGTTGGGAACAATTCTAATTGATGTTGGAGGTGGGACTACGAGTGTTATTGTTTTTTCCGGGGGTAGTCCTGTTTTTGCTAAAGTTTTGCCTATTGGGGGCAGAAATATAACTAATGATTTGGCAGTTGGTCTGCGGGTGGGTTTGGAAGATGCAGAAGAAATAAAGCGTCGGCTTTCTGTTGAAGATTTATTTGCTGCTGATAGTTCGGAAAAGGATGCTGAAGAGGATGACGAATTAGATATCTCAGATTTAGGACTGGAGCAAAAAACAATTTCCAAAAAAATGGCTAGGAATATTATTGAAGCGCGCTTGCAAGAGATTTTTAAGATGGTGGGGAAAGAAATAAAGAGTAGCGAGTTGGAAGACAAACTTCCTGCTGGGTTGGTTGTTACTGGGGGCGCAGCACAAACCTCGGGTGCGCTAAAGGCGGCAAAGCGCGTTTTGGGCTACCCAGTTCGCTTGGGCGAGCCGCGCGGTGTTTCAGGACTTATTGATGAAATCGGGTCTCCGGAGTATGCTTCCGCTGTGGGTTTGGTTCTTTATGGTGCTTATTTTGCTCAAAGTGGTGGTTTTATGGCTGGGTTTGCTCCAGGGGAGAGTATTGGTGGTATTATTCAACGAGTGATATCCTGGATAAAAGGATTTCTACCTTAGACTAATTTATTTTTATGCAAATAAAACCTAAGATTGCACAAGCAGCAAAAATAAAAGTTTTGGGTGTTGGTGGTGGGGGTGGTAATGCACTGAACTCTATGGTTAATTTGCAAGATATACAAGGTGTAGAGTTTGTTGCAGTTAATACAGATGCTCAAGCTCTGGAGGTAAACAAAGCTCCGGTAAAAATTCAAATTGGGCAAAAGCTTACTGGTGGGTTGGGTTCTGGTGCAAATCCGGAAATTGGTCGGCAAGCTGCAGAAGAAAGCGAAGAGGAGATAAAGGAACACTTAAAAGGTTCTGATATGGTATTTATTACTGCGGGTATGGGTGGGGGGACGGGAACGGGTGGCGGTCCAGTTATTGCTAGAGTAGCAAAAGATGTTGGAGCTTTAACAGTGGGGGTAGTAACTAAACCCTTTGCTTTTGAGGGTGAAAAGAGAATGACTCAAGCTGAGGAAGGTGTTGTGAAGCTACGCAGCAAGGTTGATGCTTTAATTACTATTCCTAACCAGAAGCTCTTGGACGTAGTGGAAAGGAAAATGAGTATTTTGGAAGCGTTTAAGATTGCGGACAGTGTTTTGGGTCAGGGAGTGCAGGGGATCTCCGATCTAATTGTTGTTCCTGGGCTTATTAATGTGGACTTTGCTGATGTGAGGACTATTATGACCGAAGCTGGTTCAGCTCTGATGGGGATAGGGCGCGCAAGTGGAGAGGATAGGGCAAAGGTAGCAGCAAACAATGCTACTACCTCGCCTTTGCTGGAGGCTTCTATTGAAGGTGCAAGGGGGATCCTTTTCAATATTGTTGGCGGTAAAGATCTTAGTATGCACGAAGTAGATGAGGCAGCAAGGATAATTTCGGGTGAGGCACATCCGGATGCTGAAATTATTTTTGGTGCCACCATTGATGACCAAATGACAGATCAGATTAAAGTTACGGTAATTGCAACCGGATTTGAAAATGGTGTAAGAGAAACTTTTGATACCTTTTCAGAAGATAAGTTTGAGGAAGAGGAAAAACCAAAAATTGGTGCAGAGGATCGAGGAGAAGAGGACGAGTACGAGATCCCAGCTTTTCTTAGGAAAAAGTAGGAAACCAGTTGTGGAGCTCCACGGACAAGTCTGTGGCACCATTACGCTTCGTAGGGCGGAATCCTACGAAGCTTTACAACCCTTCGCCAAGGCTACGGGTTGTTACCCTGTCCTTACACACTTACCATCCACGACAAGTTGGGGTGGCTTTCTGCGAAGGAGGGTAAAATTACGTGAGCATCGAAATACAAAGATAGATTAGGTTAGGTTTAAGTTTTTTAGTGCTTGTTTGATTTTTGAATTATCCCCGCTGCCCCCGGGTCTTTTGCTTATCCAAGAAAAAAATATAATTTTTTTAGGCTATCCCAAATCGCAGCCTTATAGTTTTATAGATTACAGTAGAAACTTAATAGTTTAGGCAAATTTTTTATTTTTGATTCTGCTTATGCTGGAAACTGTATCTGGGAAGAGTTGCATTTGTAAATTTTGTGGGATACAAGATTCGAACTTTTATACTTTTGCTGTATTGACAGCTATTAATGGAAAGTGGTTTACGAGATGTTTTGAATAGTATATGATTAAAAGTGCGTCTTTAGATAGACGTTTTTTTCTGTTTTAGTAGTTAATTAGTTCCAATTTTGTTTTTTAGACAGTTAAAAGATAGGGTTGGGCTCTATGTCTGATAGTATTTCATAAACTAATGCCTGTCCAATCTCCAAAACAAGTTGAAAAAAGAGACGGCCGCTTGGTTTCATTTCAGCCAGAGAAAATTACAACTGCTATCTGGAAGGCGGCGCAGGCAATTGGTGGCGAAGACAAAGACCGTGCCAAGTATCTTTGCGACCGGGTGGTTGAACAATTAGCAGAGGAGTTTGGTCCCCAAGGTATTCCTACAGTTGAGGAAATTCAAGATATTGTTGAAGAAGTTTTAATTGAATATGGTCATGCAAAAACTGCCAAGGCATATATCCTCTATCGTGATCTCCACAATAGGATCCGCGATATCCGTACTTTAGTTGATGTTAATGAATTAATTGGTTCTTATTTAGATCGATCTGATTGGAAAGTCAAAGAAAACGCTAATATGGCGTTTTCTTTGCAAGGTTTAAATATTCATGTTTCTTCCGCTATGTCTGCCCGTTATTGGTTGAATACTATTTACTCTAAGAAAGCGAGAGACGCCCATACGCGGGGCGAAGCCCATATTCATGATCTTTATCTTTTGGCTCCTTATTGTTGCGGTTGGGATTTGAAGGATTTTTTGATTCGCGGTTTTGGTGGTGTGCGCGGTAAAATTGAGTCGCGCCCGCCTAAGCATTTTCGGGTGGCTTTGGGGCAGCTTGTTAATTTTCTTTATACTTTACAGGGCGAGGGTGCTGGTGCACAAGCTGTTTCTAATTTGGATACACTTATGTCACCCTTTATTCGTTACGATAATCTTTCCTACAAAGAGGTAAAGCAAGCAATGCAGGAGTTTATTTACAATATGAATGTTCCTACGCGGGTCGGGTTTCAGTGTGTTTCTGAAGATACAGAGATTCTAACTGCGGACGGATGGAAGGGCTATAGCGAAGTGGCGGAAGGCAGTATTATCAAAACTTACAATTTGGAAACAGGGGCAATTGAGCATCAGGAGGTTGATGAGATTTTTAAGAAGAAGTACCAAGGGAAAATGTATCGATTGCAGAACAGGATTCAGGACCAATTGATTTCTCCAGGCCATCGAGTAGTTAGGAGAAAATTTAATAGTGATCAGATGGTGTTGGAGCCTATCGAAGATGTTAAAAAATTGAAATCCCCTGCTATTGTTCCAGTTGCTGGTGAGAATAATTTCCCCGATGCGGATATCAGCGATGAACAAATCAAACTTATGGCCTGGATTGTTGCAGATGGGACTATTGAACGGCCTGGTGCCCACCGCTGTTCTTACAGGGTAAGTGTATATCAGTCTAAAATTAATAATCCAGATAATTATTGGGAGATAAAAGAACTTCTCGATCATTTTGATTTTGAATACTCAACTTATTCTACAGCTAGTTTAGGAGATGAGGTGGAGCGCTTCCGTTTGAATGCCGAAAGCTCTAGGGAAATTCATAAATGGTTCGGAACCAAAGAGGATGTTCATTTTATTCCTCAAAATTTATTAAGCTTTAGTAAGCGGCAGGCGCGCCTTTTTTTAGATACCTATCTTAAAGCAGATGGTTTTGAAGATTGTAAAATTGCAACTACTAATATAGATCTTTTAGATGGCCTGCAGGCTGTAGCTGTTAATGCTGGTTATGGCTTTACTGTGCTGAATAGGGGCGACACAGATATTGGTAATAAGGATGTGTATGTTCTGCGGCTTATCCGGCACCAAGAGACTTATATAAGCGATATTGAAGAAGTTGAATACGAGGGGGTTATTTGGTGTCCGCATACCAAGAATGAAACTATTATTGCCCGCAGAAAAGGTAAGGTATTTATTACAGGGAATACTCCTTTTACCAATGTGACTATGGATCTTAAGGTTCCTACTTATATGAAGGAGGAGGCGGTAATAATTGGTGGTAAGCCGCAAGATGATACTTATGGAGATTATCAGGAAGAAATGAATATGTTTAACAAGGCGTTTGCTGAAGTAATGATGGAGGGTGATGCGAAAGGACGAGTTTTTACTTTTCCTATCCCCACTTACAATATAACAGAGGATTTTGATTGGGATAATCCTACTTTGGATGCAGTATGGAGCATGACTGCAAAATACGGAATTCCCTATTTTTCTAATTTTATTAATTCAGATATGAATCCTGAAGATGCGCGGAGCATGTGTTGCCGGCTGCGCTTAGACAATCGTGAGTTGCGTAAGCGCGGGGGCGGTTTGTTTGGTGCTAATCCACTAACAGGTTCTATTGGTGTGTTTACCATTAATCTTTCACGTATTGGTTATTTAGCAAAAAATAAAGAAGAGATTTTTGAGCAATTGGAGGATCTAATGCAAATTGGGAGGGAAAGCCTAAAAGCAAAGCGGCGGGTAGTAGAAGAGTTTACGGAAAAAGGTCTTTATCCGTATTCTAGGTATTATTTAGATACTGTCAAGGAGCGCTACGGTGAGTATTGGCGAAACCACTTTAATACTATTGGTATTATTGGCGGTAATGAAATGTTATTGAATTTCCTTGGTAAGGGTTTTCGCAGGGAAGAAGCTCGGGAATTGCTGTTGGAAGTTTTGCGCTTTATGCAGAATCGCTTGGTTGAATTTCAAGCCAAAGACGACCAAATGTACAATTTGGAAGCAACACCTGCAGAGAGCACTTGTTATCGTTTGGCTAGGAAAGATAAAGAAATGTATAAAGATATAATTGTTGCTAATGAGGAAGATTACAAGAATAATGATGCAGCTCCGTACTATACCAATTCTACCCAACTTCCTGTGGGTTTTAATGGTGATGTTTTTGAAGCTTTAGAAATACAGGATCCGTTTCAAACAAGTTACACAGGTGGTACTGTGTTTCATACTTTTTTGGGGGAAAGAATGCCATCGGTAGAAGCAACAAAGAAATTAGTTCAGAGAATTGCCCAAAATTACAAACTCCCTTATTATACACTTACTCCAACTTTTAGCATTTGTCCTGAGCACGGTTACTTGAGGGGGGAGCATATTTTCTGTCCTGAATGCGAAAAGGCGTGTGAAGTTTACTCTCGTGTTGTGGGTTACCTTCGTCCCGTTAATCAGTGGAACGATGGTAAACAGGCAGAGTATTCGGATCGAAGAGAATTCGATGTTTGACAACTGCCCTTGCTGAAACTTGGCTTTGATGCATATCTGTGGCTTACAAAAAACAACCCTTCTTGATTTTCCAAATAGACTAGCTTGTACTGTGTTTACGCCCGGTTGCAATTTTCGTTGTCCTTTTTGCTATAACCGGGACATGGCTTTGGGTTCTGTTGATACTCCGGGTATATCAGAGAAAGACTTTTTTAAATTCTTAAAGAGTAGGGAAAATGTCTTGGATGGAGTAGTTATTTGTGGGGGCGAACCCACATTACAAAGTGACTTATTAGGGTTTTCAAAAAAAGTAAAGGATTTGGGATTTGAGGTAAAAATAGATACTAACGGTTCTCGTCCTAACATTTTGCAAACTCTTTTAGATGAGAATTTGCTTCAGTACGTTTCTCTAGATGTAAAGAATGTTTTAGAAGATAAATATTATTCCAAGGCGTGTGGGTTGGAGGATTGCAAATTTTTACCAATGGTAAAGAAAAGCATTAATCTTTTACTTAACTCCAACATTGAATTTGAGTTTCGAACTACAGTTGTTCCCACCATTCATGACCAAGAAAGTATTTTGAAACTTGCTCGGCAGCTGGGAACAATTGCAGAGAGTTTGGGTTCTTTGAATACTGTAAATTGGGTTTTGCAACCTTTTGAGCCCCACAACTGTTTGGACAGTTCTTTCAATGAGATAGAACCATTTGGGAAGAGTGAGATGCAAAAGTTCTTAGCTGCAGCTAAGAAGTTGCTTCCAAATACGAAATTGAGAGGAGTTTCCTAAGAGGAGGGAGATAATGTATAGCAAACCTAATAGTGGCTGGATAGAAGTTATTTGCGGTTGTATGTTTTGTGGAAAAACAGAGGAGCTGATACGTCGCGTGCGTCGAGCAGAAATTGCCAAAGAGACTGTGCAGGTTTTTAAGCCTCACATTGACAGCCGCTATTCGGAGAACGAAGTTGCTTCTCATAATGGCTTACAGTGGCAAGCGACAGCGGTCTGTAGCGTTCGTGAATTGAAGGAATTTATTGATGAGCAGGCAAGTGTGGTTGCTATTGATGAGGTTCAGTTCTTTGACAACGAGGCTGCGCTGATTTCTCTTTGTGAGGAGTTAGCTGATCGTGGGGTGCGAGTTGTTGTTGCTGGCTTGGATCTGGATTTTCGCGGTGAGCCTTTTGGCGCTATGCCTGAACTATTAGCGCGTGCGGAGGAAGTTACTAAATTGCACGCAATTTGTGTTAAATGTGGTGAATCTGCAACCCGGACACAGCGAATAATTGATGGCAAGCCAGCAGCTTACGATGATCCCATAATTTTAGTTGGTGGGCAAAAAGAAGGCTACGAGGCGCGTTGTCGGAGTTGCCACCAGGTATGTAAAACGTGAGAGGTCTTGTAGTAGCATCTGTAAGGCCGATCCCGGTGCTGGATCGGCCTTTATTTTTTATCTACTTTACAAATTATAAGCTAGTTTTTATTATTTCTTTATTCTAATGAAAAACATTCCAGAAACACCAAGTGAAATTGCTGAAAAAATATCAGAAGCTGATTTTGAAAATGCGCTCAGCGCTTATTGGGTTACCTCTGATTTTGCTAGTATTTCTCACCAACGCCTTTATGGTGGTATCCGCAATGCTGTTTTCCTAGTTAAAAGTTGTCGCGGGGATTTTGTGCTTACTATTTATAAGCTAGTACCAGATGCAGAGAACAATGTAAAAAGAAATTTAAGGATTTATATTTTTCTAAAGCCACAAGGTTTTTCTGTTCCAGAAGTGGTTCCAACAAAGGATGGAAATTTATTTGCAGCCAAACAAATTTTGGGTGCAGAACGCCTTGTTTCGCTTCATAAATATATTGGTGGTTTTAAAATTTTCCCTTATAGGAAAGATGACTTGGTTGCCATGGGCAAAATGCTTTCCAATTTGCATTCTTGTTTACGGACCTTTCCGGATCAGGGTATTTTGCGTAGCGTTCCTGAGGTTGTAGCAACGGAAAATTTTGCTGGTAACAATACTGTGTTGCATATGGATTTCGCTCGTGGAAACGTACTTTTTGAAGATCATGGAAATATATCTGTAGTGCTTGATTTTGAAGAAGCAATGTGGGGACCTCCTATTTTGGATATTTCCAAATCTTTAGCCATAATTTTAAAGGATAATAAAGAGGATTCTTTTGACTACATAAAAGAGAAATTTTTTGAGGGATATAGGCAGGGTGCCACCAAGCTAAAGGACCGAGATAAGTTAGAGTGGCTTGTCAAATATTTTTTCAAACGAGTAATTTAACCTTTGTTCCTTGTGTGTTTTAAGTGTGCTAGAGTAAATATGTATTGTCTGTTTTATGGCTGATCGAGCAATAATTGTTAGTGAAAATAAATTGGGGAATCTGCGAAAACAATTGCAGGAACGGGGAAAAAGGATTGTTTTTACCTGTGGGGCTTATGACCTTATTCATTCTGGTCAGACCCATTTTCTTGCTGAGGCTAGGACATGGGGAGATGTTTTGGTAGTTGGGATTTCTGACGATGAATCGAGAAGAGCGCTGAGGGGTGTAGGACACCCTTTAATTGATGAAGAAGGCAGAGCAGAAACTTTAAGTGCTCTGCGTCCTGTTGATTTTGTGGTTCCTGTAAATGAGCGGGAACTATTCTTTGCTCTTTCCGCGCTCCAACCTGATGTTTTTTATACTATTGGGGAAGATTGGAACTGTGGAATAAGAAGTAAGGATGAGCAAAAGTTAATCAAAGATTTTGGTGGTAACGTAGTGAAAGCCGAACGATTAGAACCCTTTATTTCAAGTTCAGATATTGTTGAGAAGATTGCTCAAAGTACCATTAGGCGAAATTTAAAAAGTTTTTTTGGTTCAGACTCCTTTGGCCAAAATGGTGAATCTCCACCCTACTTGGAGTTGGGGAGGCAGTATCCGCGCGACTTGTTAAGTTATGCTTATTTGGGCGAATTTGTGAGATGGGAGGAACTTCCTAGCTTGAGAAAAAAATTAAAATCACGGGGGAAAACAATTTCTTTTGTGAGTGGTTCTTATGATTTGGTACATGTTGGCCATGTCCGCTTTATTGAAAAAGCGAAAAGCTGGGGTGACCTTTTGGTGGTAGGTATTCCGTCGGATCAGGCAATTCGCAAATTGAAGGGGGCTTCCCGTCCTGTGGTAGGAGAATCTTCCCGGGCAGAGCTGCTTCGTTTTTTTCGTGCTGTTGATTATATAACTATTTTTCCTCAAACAACAGTGGAAAAAACGTTGGAGCTTTTAAAACCGGATATTTTTCAAACAGTAGAGGAGGGGTGGAATAATGGTTACAAGAATAGTCGGGAGTATAAAACTGTAACTGCTTATGGAGGGGAGGTGAAGTTGGTTTCTAGGCAAGCGCCATACGTTTCCTCACACGCATTGATAAACCGGGCAGCAGGTTTGAGAATAAAGGAAATATTCAAACAATGTTTAGATGCTACAAAAATAAACAATGACAGATAACAAAAATTTTGAGGATTATACCCCAGAATTACAAAAGAATGCCCGATTAGCTAAAGATTGGTATTCCCGTATTTGCGATAGTTTGGAAAAGTGCCCTTTTTGTAACCTGAAGTCAAAATACATTATCGCTAAAGAGCAGGGGTGGGCATTAACTGTTAATCTTTTTCCTTACATTGAAGGCCATCTCTTAATTATTCCCCAAAATCATATTGAATCGCATTTACAGATGAAGAGCGGTGATTGGGAATCAATTTCCAAACTACTAGTGTTAGCTGATTCTTTACTTGAGCAGGCTTTGGGTATTAATGGTTATAATTTAGTCTTACGGGAAGGGGAACATGGGGGTAAGAGTTTGGGTCATTTACACTTCCATCTTATCCCGTTCGAAGAAGGGCTGGTTTCTTGGAGTTATAGAAAAATTAGGGAATCCCCACAAGAGACTGCTCGCAAACTTCGAGAAAAGTTAGATGAGTGTCGATAATTATAAAATAAAATTTATGCGAGAGGCTTGTTTGCTTTGTGATAAGTCAAAGTGTCTCTATAAGGTTGGTTGTTTAGCAGTTTGTCACAGTAAGGTTGTTTTGACTGCTTTTAATGAAACATTGCCTGGGGAAAGGTATTGCCAGGGGGAGGAGTGTATTAGGCAGAGACTTGGACTAAGTGGAGGGGAGGAGATTGATAAGGTTTGTACTATTCACGCTGAGGCAAATCTGATTGCTAAAGCTGCGGCAAGGGGAATATCACTAAGAAATACTGATATTTATTTAACAACATTCCCTTGCTATATCTGTTCCAAAAGCCTGGTCCAAGCGCAGATTGGTAAACTTTTCTATATGTCAGATTACGCAGATAACGATGGGATGCGCTTCTTTGAGGCAGCAGGGATACCTGTAGTACAAATAGAAGAAGCGGTGGTTTGGAAAGATACCTTGTAGGCAAAGATTATTATTATGTAAGGCAAAATAGTTTTGGGCAGTAACAACTGTTATGTTTACCCATTGGCCAATTTATTTTAAAGACAGACTTTATATTGGAAATTTGGAAGCACCTGTTGCTATTTGTACCTTGTGGACTCCTAAGGAGCGTATAGCCCAAGGCTTGAAAAAAGATTCTTTTTGCGTTGCTGGACAACTCTACTCGGGACGGGGGCTCAACTTTATTGTTCGTAACCTTTTAGCAAAACCTTCTATTCAATATTTGGTGGTTTGTGGAAAATCTCTTACAGATTCAGATCAATTAATACTTGATTTTTTTGAAAGCGGTAAGGGACGGGATGATTATATTGATGAGGAAATTCCTTCTTCTACTTTGGGTAATCTTCGGGATTATATTAAAGTAATTGATTTGGTTGGAGATACAAATCCAGATGTGGTAAGAGACGTTATTTCTGGTTGCGATTCAAAGGATTATATTAGGGAACCCCAGACTTTTCCCGAACCAAAGTATTCGCAAAGTGGTAATTTTCCAACAGACTCTTCTGTGTTTGAAATTCGAGGAAATTATATTGGTGAAGTTTGGCTTTTCGCACTTAAGCATATTTTGAAATTTGGAATACCAGGAGAGCGGATTGGTGGATATGCGGTTCAGAGCATTCACAATTTGGCAGCTGTTATTCAGAAGGAGGATTCCCGAAGCCCCAAAGTATATCCTTTTTTTAATTTTGAACTTGCAGATATTGAAAATTATATTAAAAACTTTTTTAACCCGGTTTTGGGAGAGCATTCGTACAGTTACGGTGGGCGGTTGCAGAAATACAAGGGTGTTAATCAGATTAAAGTGATGAAAG
>JAYEID010000010.1 GCA_034659915.1 Patescibacteria group bacterium | reverse complement strand
TCGTGCGGTGAAGGTACCGGAGGGGGAGAGCAGGGTAGTTTTTAGGTATGAGCCAAGGAGTTTTAAACGTGGGGTAATTGTTTCTATTGTAGGTATTGCGGCGTGGATGGGGTTGGCAGTGTACGAAGTGATTAGTAGTAAGTAGTTAGCATCAAGCATGAAAACAGCTGAACATAGAGCATAAAAGCATAGAACATAGAACATAGAAACAGGAAAACAGCAGAAAGGAGAGACTTGAGACTCGAAACAAGAAACAGAAGATAAGAGATAAAGGATAATTGCTTATTGTTGATTGCTGATAGCAAAACACGGATACCGCATAACGCATAACGTATACCGCGTAACATATAACGCATAACGTCTTACTAAATACTAAATACTAAATACTAAATACTAAATACTAAATACTAAATACGGAGTACGTGTTACCAGACCCTGCCTGCTGGCAGGTCTAGTCTCCAGTTCCTATTTACTTACTACTTGATGCTTGCTACTTACTGCTAAATACTTGTTACTAGTTGGTTTTTGAGTTAACCTTAAAATAATGAAAGAGAACTCTGCCCAGGCAGGTTTTACATTAATAGAGGTATTAGTGGTAGCTATTCTTCTTGGCGTATTTGCTGCTATAGCTACCGATACTTTTTCCAATATAATGAAGGCTCAGAACAAAGTTCGGATTACCAATGAGCTGGAGCAATCTGGCAATTACGCCCTTTCGAAGATGGAGCAGGATATTCGTAATGCGGAAAGCCTTATTTGTTGTGAATCTGGTTTTGGAGAGCAGTGCCAGGTGGGAAGTATGAACAAGAGCATTAAACTTATAGTTGACGGGGTGCCAGTCCTATATTTAATCGAAGATGTAGGAGGTGGAGTTTACGCTCTTGGAAAGAGGGTTGGGGATAGCGAGCCTACTTCACATCTAACTGATACAGATCCATCTTCTGGTGTGTCTATTAATAGGGGCAATACTTCTTTTGTTTGCGCTAGTGATGGCAAAAGAGTTTCTGTTACTTTGGCTTTGGAGCCGGGACCCCAAGCGCCGCTTCGAAGTGAGTTCCAGGGCACGGTGCAATTGCAGACTAGTGCTGTTCTCCGTGGGATTTCTTACTAGTATAGCGAATTGGGATAGCGAATCAGCTACGAATAATTAAGGTATAAATTCTATTTATGCTACAAATTGACTACGAATACTGCGAATTGGGACAGCTAATGAATGCGAATTTAATAATGCGAATTTAATAATGCGAATTAATGCGAATGGGAAAAGAGGAGACTAGAACCTGCAAGGGTAGTACCATACGGTGGTACACCCCAAGGGTCTAGCTTGTATGCCCTTCGTAGCTTTAGGCGGTGTGGGGCCTAGTCCTTGGAGGTCTCGATGGAGATGGTATAGCGAATTAGATAGCAAATCTACTACGAATATTACGAATAGAAAGCATAAAAACATAAAAGCATAGAAACATGAAAACATTGAAACAGGAGACAAGAAGAGAATAGAGGATAGAAGATAAGAGATAAGGGATATTGGATAAGAAATACGAAAACAATTACAAATGACAAATATCAAATTACAAATGCGGAGAGTGGGGTGCTGTACACCGCACGCGGAGGAATACGGATATCTGATCCGCCTTCGCCGTCCGCCGGCTGGCGGAGGCGAATGGCGGACGAGTAACGTATAACGTTTTACAAGTTACTAGTTACCAGTTTCTTCCTTCCCATTCGCGTTAATTTGCAGTATTAAATTAGTATAAATTAGCTATACTAAATACTAGTTACTAGTTACTAATTACTAATTACTAATTACTAATTACTAATTACTAATTACTTACTACTAACTACTTGCTTCTTCTTCTGTTTGCTTCTTAAGTTTTGTTACTAGGATGACAATTATTATGGTGATTAGGATTACTGCTGCTGGTTTGTAGGGGAATGCCCAGAAAGTTATTTTAGCAGTTTCTGTTTCTTCACTACCGGGTTCGCCGTAAGTTAGTGTTGCTTTGGCTCGGTACTTTCCAATTAAGAGGTAACGATCCCAGGTAGTTTCTAGTCTTCGAATGCTTTGGGGAAAGACTCTTGTGGGGCGGATTTTTGCTTCTCCAACTTTGTTATTTAGGAAGTCAAAAACCTCGACTTTTCCAGATGGTCGGTAGTGAACAGTACCTTGGTTTTGGAAGCGAAGTTTAAATTCTACTGGACCAGTGTTTTTAAAGCTGACTGGGAGAAATTCCAAAAGCCTTCCCTCCCAAGAAATGTCACCGGGTACTGTTGCAAATAAGGGAGCAGCCACACCACCCACAGGCTGGACTAGTACGCCTTCTACTTCTTGTTCAGAATCACTTTCGCGGGAATCAATTATTAGCATTGCGTAGTGCCCACCTGGTTCTGCGCTTTGAGGTGATGTGAATGTTACTGTTAAGTTTTGCACTTCTAAAGGTTCTAGGGTTACTTTTTTCGGTTCTACTGAGACCCACTCGGACAAAGAATAGCGTGGGTGTAGTTCTTTCAAGATTCTGTAACTTCCTGTTTCATCATCGACAAAAAAGTCTGAAACCTTGACTGTTACTTCCTGAGTTTCTTCTTTGGAAGGGTTGAAGAGGTTAAAATCTTGACTCATAAACGTCCCGCCTGATTCTAATTCAAATTCCAGCGATGTGGGGGTAAGTTGGATTGCGCTACCGGCGTATAGTTCTTTGGGGCTTGCGTAAAAAAATATAGCAAAAGCTATTAATATTGTACTAAGAATAATAAGAATGTTTTTCATTTTAGGCGTATTTAAATTATACATAGAGCTTCCATTGCTGGCAAGCAAATTTAGTTAAGTGTGGTTTTGAGAAGTGGGGAAGAGGGCTAATTTTAATCTCCGTTGGTTACTGCGTACCAGTAAACTTCGTTTGAATACTCGCCGCTTTTTTGGGTAGTTGCAACATCCAGCTGGTAAACAACATTCATTATTGTGTTGCCAGACGAGTACTCGGCGTAGCAGTTAGCTTCGGTAGCTGTGTCGTAGAAAGTAGAAAAGTTTGCGCCGTCGTTCCAAAGCCCCTCTACTGGAGTTCCATTAAGTGAAAAACCCAGCCCGTTGTGGCTGTAAGTAACAGGTGCGTCTACTGTTCCGTCAAGGTCGGGATCAATAATGGTAGTGCCGTCGTCGGTGTGGGTAAGGTTTTGGTTGTGGGATTGGTAAAGCTTGTAGCCTGTTTCAGAGTTGGTCCAGACTTCAATGTCATTTGTATCTATAACTGGACTGCCGGGGGAAGTTACAGCTAAGTTTATGGTTGTGTCTGTAATGTAGATTTCGATATCAGGAGAAACTGTTGCGTTTACAGTAACAGTACGGGTGCTGGAGGTTTCCGCTGCTTCTGTTAGTGTGGAGTGAGTTCCGCTCCAAGCGCAAAAGACCAACGCTCCGATAAGCACTGTCCACATAAAGACCTTTGCGCTGTGTGGAGATTTTTTAATTTGCTGATTTAAACTCATGGCAGGTTTTTTCTAACTTGTAGTTACACAATAGCAAGCGTTTTAATTGCTGTCAAGTGAAAGGATTGCTCTTGTAGTTGAAGTATTTTTACCCTCCTTCGCAGAAAGTCACGGGCTTGCCCGTGGGGCTCCACAGTCTCTTTTTTTAAAAAGAGCTACTCATATAATACAAGCAAATAATACTTCTTAGACCTTGTTTTGTAAAGGACTGCTTTTCCAAAGCTTACTAGGGCATTTGCCTCTGAGTAACAAGCTAACTATTATTGGTAAGTGTTGTCAAGATTTTGGCGGGTATTAGCCTTCCGCTTACCGCTGTCAGCAACTAACAATCAACAATAAGCAATTATTTCTTCTTTAATTTCACAGGTCTTCCCGTAATTTCTCCCAATTTCAGCCATAGGCTAATTTCTCTCTGCAATCCGCCCTCCGCGTTCCGCTTTCCGCATTCTGCTTAACGTGTCTCCTGTTTCCAGTCCCTTGTTTTTTCTTTCCCTGCCGAGACCTCCGGGGATTCGATTCCGAAACCTACAGGGTGTACCCCGTGTGGTACTGCCCCCGCAGGACTTTCAGGTCCGAGTCCCTGCCTGCCTGTCTTATTCCTAAATCATAAATCAGTTAATCATTGTTTGAATGTTTTCATGTTTTTATGTTCTCGTGATTTTATGCTTACTGCTGACTACTTGCTACTTTTTTTTTGATACAATTTCAAGTATTTATTTGCCTTTTTTGTATCTCCCCAAATTTGTCTGTAGAGCTGAGAAAGTTCTTGGTAGGGTTGCGGTGCTTG
This sequence comes from Patescibacteria group bacterium, assembly GCA_034659915.1. NCBI lineage: Bacteria > Patescibacteria group bacterium. The sequence goes on along the minus strand of JAYEID010000010.1, from coordinate 64,073 downwards.
GGGGTTTTCTTTAATCGCTTTCTCAAGAATTTTAATGCTTTGTTGGGGGTCTTCTCGTTCTTTTAGGGAAGCAAGATTAAGATAGGGAATTACATATGTGGGGTTTTTTTCTATAGCTTCTTGAAATTCATTTTCAGCTTTTTCAAATTCGCCAAGCTCCCCGTAGAGCTTTCCTAATTTGTTGTGGGTACTTGCGTTGTAAGGAGAGGCTTTTATTGATCTTTTATATTCTTCAATTATTTGTTGATAATTAGTTATTTCATCCTCAGGAAGAAACGGGTTTCCATAGTTGTAAGCTAGAGCTGAGCATAGTTCGGTGTTATTTTCCTTTTTGAGAATAATACTAGCAGTATCGTCCCAGAAAACCACGCACCAGCTGCCGTTATTTACTTTTTCTTTAAGCCCGGGCCATATGTCTTTGGTTGGGAAAATTACCCAGCTTACTTGATATTTTTGGAAAATGCTTTCCCAATTGTTTTCGTCAGTGGCTGCTGCAAGCCACTCTTTGTATATATCTGGAGCAAACATGTCTACTCTCCCATCAATAAATGTTTTATAGTCAGGATAAAGATGCCAAAGCAAAATACTTCCAAAGTTAAAGTGGTTGTACATTTTTCCATTTGGGGGGTTCTGTTTTAGAAATTGGATTGCTTGGGGTGACAAAATATCCCAACGCAAGCCCCAACCTTCCTTTGCTACACTTTTTGTTGCATTGAAGCCTACAGTAGTTATTAACAAGACAAAAAGAGCTTCTAAGATGTACCTTTTTATCCCTCGTAACTTTTCAGTAAGCATGGTGATATTTTTTGAGACCAAGGGAATTAGGATTAGGACGGCAATTACTATATGGCGAAGAGCGGAGATTGCAAGGTAAGCTGAAATTAGTGTCAGAGCTATTTCCCAATGGCTAATTTTTGTGGGCAGGAGGGTTGCAACTAAGATCAGGGCTAACAGACTTATTGCTAGGAAAATTAAAAAGTATTGGGCATTTTCCCAATTGAGAAAGTTGGCAAGAGGTAGCCACTCGAGAATATTCTGTTTTACAGTGTCACTTATTTTAAAAAAGTACTGGTAGATTTTAATACCATAGGGATTTACAAGAGAGGCAAGAATGCTTAAGAAAATAGCAATATTTAACAACTTTGTTTTCTTGCTTTGGATTAGAGGTTGAAAAGACCCTTTTGTTTGGGGAGAGAGAATATCTTCTGAGAGTTCGCTTCCTAGTAAAATAAAGAGAAGAACAAGTCCTAAAGGTAAGCTTGCGTGAGTGTTTGCCCAAAAAAGAATTAATATTGGAGCTAGGAGAATATATTTCGGGTTTTTAATTCGGTAGAGATCAATGGTTAGGAGAAGAAAGGTAAGAAGAAAACCTCCCAAAATGTGGGGTCTAAGCATCCAAGCATTGCTAATAGTAAAAAAGCCTGTGGTTGCGACGGCTGCAAACTGAGGGATTCCCGACTTTAGGATTTTGCTTCTTTTGAAAAGAGCTAGAAATGTTCCTAAGCTTATTGCTAGTCTTAGGCAAGCTAGTGCTATTTCATTTCCTATTGTGTAGGCTAAATAAGTTAGAGCTCCAAAACCCCACCCATGTACTATCCAAGGTCTCCCCCAAGCAGTGTGGGAGAGAAAATCTTGCTGGGGAATGATTTTTCCTTTTACTACAGTTTCTCCCACCCGGAGCCAAAGCCAAATATCGGAATTGGTAAGCGCCTTTATTGAGGTAGCAGCAACTGCAATTAGTGCTAAGCTAAGGAAAACAGCATTTTTTATAATTCTTTTTTTCATAATTACTCCCACCAAAGGCTTATTGGTTTTATCTTACCAGAAGAGTCTATTGTGGAGGGTAGGATATTGTTAAGGTGCCCTCCTCCCGGTAATTGTTGAAAAGTGTGATTTCTTCCAGTAGGAAGTACTACTCCTGGAGTTTTTTGTGTCGCAAAGTTTGTTAGAACTAGACAGGCGGTTGCAATTACTAACAAGGTTTGAACAACCTGATTTGTAATTGTTTTTGGACTTGGAAAATAAAGAAATAGGAAAGGTATGGCGGGCGCAATTAAGCGTCCGGCAGGTGCCACACCTCCGTGCCAGTTGCCAAAAAGGCTGATTCCAAGAATGAATGTGCCTATTATAGTTGGAGGTATAGGGCTATGTTTTTTTTGCACCTTTTTGTTTTTGAGAATATTACCCAAAGGTAAAAGGAGCAAAGGAGCGTGAAGTATAATTCCGTATTCGCGGCCCAAAAATAAGCCAAGCAAACCTTTTAGTGGATTTATTATTCCAGGATGACCAGTTGCAAGCGCAGCTCTCCAGGTTCCATATACTTGTTGATAAAAGCAAAACAGTAGAATGGGGGAAAAGATACTAGTTAATGTTATTGGGTGTTTTAGAACTTTGTAAGTAGCTTTTTTGAGCGATAGGTTATTGTCTTTTTGTACTTTGTATATGCAGTATAAGATAAAAATCCCTGAAATTATCGAGTATTTAGGGTGGAGCCATGGCAGGAATCCCAGTCCTAAGGCAGTAGTAATTACTCCTTTCGTTGTTTGGGGCAGGCATTCCTTTTGAATAACTGTGAAAATATAAAAAATAATTAAAGCTGTTGGTATCTCGTTAAAGCAGAGGAGAGATAGATAGAGTAGGGGAGGGGAAAAAGTTAGCAGGAAGGCAAGGGAAAACCTCTTTGTGTATTTGTAAAAAACAAGGGCTAAGAGAGCTGCGCAAAGATTTATGGTGAGCATAGCTCCCCACTTTCCTAGTATAGCTACTGCGGGAGCAATTAAGAGTGAGAGCCCAATCGGATGGTAGGGGAGAAGGTGCCCATCTTTGGGAATAACGTTGGTGGGATAGAACGCATTTAGGTCTAGCTGATTAGGAGGTGTTTCCCTTATGGCGTATGGTTCTACCTCTTCCTTGTCGTTGAGGTTGTGAATTACAAATTTGTGTGCTTGGTTTTCCAAAAAAATGTCTCTGTCTTGTATTAGGCTTTCAGCAACAAATATGTATTCAGGGGAGTCGCCAGCCCCTATTAATTGATACACTCCTGCTGAAAATTTCCAGCTTAACAGTGCTAATAACACAAATGAAATTAAGAAAATAACCGTCTCTTTCATGTTGTGTTTTATATTACCTGAGGTAGCGAATTAATGCGAATTGATATAGCTAATTTATGCGAATTTAACAGTAGCGAATCTATGCTAATGGGAAGACTGGACCTGCCTGCCGGCAGGCAGGCCTGCCTGCCTGCCGGCAGGGACTCGAACCTAAAAGTCCTGCGGGGTTTCGGAATCGAATCCCCGGAGGTCTTGGTAAAGAAAGAAAAGATTGAAGAGACTGGGAACTCTAAGCTCCAAATAAATACGAAATATTAAATAAGAGATAAGGAATAAGGAATAAGGAATAAGGAATAAGGAATAAAGGGAGGTGGAAAATAATTGCTTATTGTTGATTGTTAATTGCTGATAGCGGATTGCGGATTGCGGAATGCCGAATGCGGTAGGCGGAAAGCGATGAGGATTACGCGCCGAAGGCGCATATTTACGTAGCTTCTGAGCTACACTTTACGTGAGGGTCTTACCCGAACATTTGCTAGTTACCAGTTTCTTCCTTCCCGTTCGCATTAATTCGCCGTATTAAATTAGTATAAATTAGCTATACTAAATACTAGCTACTTACTACTTACTACTTACTACTTACTACTTGCTAGTTACCAGTTACCAATTATAAGACCTATCAAAACACCTTTTTTAGATTTTGTGGTTAGGAAAAAAAAAGGAGACAAAACTACAAAATTTTGAAAATTTACAAACGAAGCTAGTTTTTGACAAGCCCCAACCCTCCATTTACAAACACTAGAGGAAGCTCCCACTTTACATATCAAAAGTGGTTATTTCTCAACTATTTCCAAACCCATTTGTTTTGCTGTACCTTCAATTATCTTTGCCGCAGACTCTAGGTCTCTTGCACTCAGGTCTTTCATCTTCCGTTCTGCAATTTCCTTTAATTGACTTCGTGTGACTGTACCCACCTTTTCTTTGTGCGGCTCGCCAGAACCTTTTTCAATTCCTGCTGCTTTCTTTAGAAGCTCAGAAGCAGGCGGAGTCTTTACAACAAAATCAAAGCTACGATCCTTATAAATAGTTATTACAGCGGGAACCACCACGTCTCCCATGTCCTGGGTACGCTTATTATATTCTTTACAAAAATCCATAAGCGAAACACCGTACTGACCCAAAGCAGGACCAATAGGAGGAGCTGGAGTAGCTTTTCCAGCAGGTATATTAAGTTTTACAACTGCCTCTTTTTCCTTTGGCATTATAGCTAATACTCTACTAATCTAACGAATCTACTACAAATACAACTAATATCCTACAAATACTTACGACTAATCTTCGTACTTTCCCGTAAACAAACTATACGAAGAATTCAAAACTCTGTAAAAATTTAAACCTTCCGGACGACCAAAATTTGCTAAAATACCCAACTTTAAACCTGTAGTACCCAAATACGATTGCACCTGCTTAAAATCTTGTTTACTCATGCGCGGTTTTGCCTTCAGTTCCAAAACTATTAGCCCTTCTACAAGGAAATTCAGAAAATAATACCCTATCTGTTCACCTTGTATTTCCAAATCGGCTTTCAACTCCCGTTTAATATCAAAACCCTTATTAAGGAGGAGCTTTCCTACGGCACGCTGATAATATTTCTCCTTGTAGGAACTTCCTAATTTATTATATACATCAAAAAGTACACCTACGATTTCGTAACTGAGCTCAGGATATATTAAATCCGCCATTATATAGCCAATATTCTACGAAAATCACTAAATTTCTACAAATATTACAAATGAGCTACGAATAATTTATTAGAGATTGGTAACATTCGTAGTAGATTCCTAATAGATTCGCTATACCATCTCTACCAAGACCTTGAGGGACTGCATCCGCAAACCCAAAGGGGTGTACCCAATGTGGTACCGCCCCTAAAGGACTTTCTGGTCTAGTCTCTTCCTTCCCAATTTGTAGTATTCGTAGCCAATTCGTAGCATAAATAGAATTCATACCTTAATTATTCGTAGTAGATTCGCTATAAAGGTTCGACTTGCAAGAAATCTAGGTCTACTGGCGTTTCCCGACCAAATATAGAAACAAGCACCTTTAACCGACCTTTATCCTCATCAATCTCTTGCACTTCACCCACAAAATCTGCGAAGGGGCCATCGTTGATCTTAACACTGTCGCCTTTCTTAAACTTGACATCCACTTTCGGCTGATCTAGCTCCATAAATTGCTTGACCCCCTCCACTTCTTGCTTAGGCAAAGGTATAGGCTTGCCTGAGGCACCAACAAAACCAGTAACGCCAGCTGTATTACGAACAACTGGCCATGTTTCATCGTCCATCACCATGTGCAAAAGTAAGTAACCTGGAAATAACCTTTCTTCCACTTCCTTTCTTTCGCCACCAGAAGCAACAATCTTATCACGCGTGGGAATAAGAATTTCCTCGAACTTTTCCTCCAAGTCTAAAGCTTCCACTTTTTGTCGCAAAGTTTCGGCAACTCTCTTTTCGTGCCCCGAATAGGTATGAACTACATACCACTGGGCTTTATTTTCATCCATCATAGTTAAAATCGAACGCTTTGGTTATGATAAAGGCAAAGAATAAAGAATGCAAGTAGGTTCAACTCTTAGTTACTGCTAGCCGAATGAGTCTACTAAAAATGTAGTCCAAGAATGCAATATACAAACCAATAAAAATAACTACTCCCAAAACTATAGCTGTAAGTTTTATAGCCTCATCTTTCGAAGGCCAAACTACCTTCTTCATCTCCTGCCTTACTTCTTTTAAGAATTTGGTTAGCGAATTCATTGGTATAGCTAATCTACTACGAATAATTAAGGTATAAATACTATTTGTACAACGAATATACTACGAATACTACAAATATATTACAAATACTACTACCCTGAAACATTGTACACAGAACCAAGCAGGTCCTCGTCAAGACACCCCCGACGGGAGTTGGTCTGCCAACTCTGTATTTTCAGGGCCCGCCCCGACGGGAATCGGTCTGCCGATTCTGTATGTCGGGGTGGCAGGGGCACCAGGATTTGAACCCGGACTAATGGTTTTGGAGACCATTGTGCTACCATTAACACCATGCCCCTATCAAAAATTTGCTTAGAACTTCGGGATCCCATACATCTACGTTCCGACTTCTTCGGAACTAGATGTTACTGGGAGAGACCAGTAGTTTACCAATTAGCCTACAGCCCTCAATGAATCATCAAATTCTTCCCAGAATTTGAGCTGATGAATTGAGCCCTGTACCCTACGTGGTATCAGGGCTACTACCCTGCTGCCACGCACCACGTAGGGGCGGTACCACGTTGGGTACGCCCTTTCAGGTGCATGGCACTCATAAGATCTAAACTCGCGAACTCGTTAAGATCTTATGGTGGAGCCGCCTGACGGGTTTGAACCGTCGACCTCCTCCTTACCAAGGAGACGCTCTAGCCAACTGAGCTAAGGCGGCTTAATAAGGCCTAGAAAAATAAACCCCCAACCTTTTTCTAAGCCTACTCTTGCCTAATGATGTTTTCAAAAACTTCTCCCTACGCTTAGCATCTTCCTCCAACAAGCAAGCTTCATAATAAATGAGCTTCAGAGGACGCCTATCCCGTGTAGATTTAACTCGTCCAGCTTTATGATCTTCCAAACGCTGTGGGTCAAATCACTTGTGTAACCTGTATACAAATTGCTATCCCTCTTACTTTCAAGTACATACACAATATACACATAATAAAACTGGTGCCGAGGGAGGGAATCGAACCCCCGAAGTCCTTACGGACGCGAGATTTACAGTCTCGTGCAATAGCCACTATGCGACCTCGGCACACTTGTGTTTGAACACTCTGCCACCCGTGCTCAATGACACCCGGAAAATACAAACTTTGTGCCTTATTTTCCGTTGGTGGAATTAGTCCCGACCTTGTCGGGGCTCAATGAGACTTCAAATTCTTCCGAGAATTTGATCAGTCGAACCTGCCTACCGGCAGGTAGGTTAGTCCCGATTTATCGGGACGACCTACGGTTTATCCCAGCAGTATCTGCAAGCCGATTGGAGCCGGAGAGAGGGATCGAACCTCCAACCTAGTATTTACAAAACACTTGCTCTTCCATTGAGCTACTCCGGCTTGCTAGAACTGCGGGACCCCGAAGTTGTAATCCCGAATATTATTCGGGAAACATACTTCTGGGGCAAAACCCCTGCTCTTCCATTGAGCTACCCAGGCAAAAAACAACTATACCAACACTATTGCTGTACCTAAAAGGAATAACTCAAATCTCGTAACAGCATTATTATACCACAAAACAAAGGTTTCTGCGTATATATTTTTCTAAAAAGTCAAACCTACCCCGTAAAGCTAAGAAGCTTACGGGGTTAGTTCGCACTAGGCTCGTCCCGCCAAAAGCCGCGACTCGCCAAGTGCTCACTAAAAAAACCCTATACCTTACGGTATAGGGTCACTGTTAATCAATCCCTAATTTATATTATTCCTCCCCCGCCAAGCTTAGAAAAGCTTTAGCCTCCTAAACTGGAAGCAAGTGCCGCATAGGAGCAAATCTTGACCCTTGGTAAGTTCAAGTGGGTGCCCGCAGTCCCGACAAGTCGGGACTATATAAGGCTCCCTTTAATATGGGTTGAGGATCCAAGAAAAAGCTCCCTTTTAAGCGTGCACTGCAGGGTAGTTTTAAATTAGCATGGATCGAGTAAATTGTCAATTGGTATAGCGAATCTATGCGAATTAGTATAGCGAATACATTGCAAATAATTAAGGTATGAATCCTATCCATACAGCGAATTGACTACAAATACTACGAATTGTTATAGCGAATGTGTTGCGAATTGGGGTAGCTAATTTATGCTAATTTAATACTGCAAATTAATGCTAATAATTAAGGTATGAATTCTATCTGTATTGCAAATTGGCTACGAATAAAAAGAGACTCGAGACTCGTAACTAGAGATAAGAAATAGAAAATAAAGAATACTAAATACTAGCTACTTACTACTTGCTACTAGTTACTAATTGCCAGCTACTAATTAGGAGAGGGTCTCTAAAGCTATTTCCAGTTCTTTTCTGTATACGGAAAGCGCTTGTTCTGCATTATGTCTAGCCTCTTTTTCCCGAGAAGAAAGTATTTCCAGCATTATTTCCGCGTGCCGAATAAAACGCAAGGCTAGCGAACACCTAACAATATTCCAAAGAATGCTTAATTCCTTTTCACTCTCACTCCCTTCTTGTTCAAAGCTTTCCCAAACCCTACTTTTTAGCTCTTCCTGCCACTGGGAATTTTTCCACCCCAACATCCAAATGAAAACAGGGTCAAAACACCTATTCCCCAAATGTAATATCTCCCAATCAATCACACTAAGTGGACTTTCTTTCTCATTACCAAGCCCAATATTATTGCTCCAGAAAACATTTTTAAGATACAAATCTCCATGAACTAAAACTTTTGTACTGTTATCCAACAAAGAACGATGCAATTTCAAAAGTTGGCGTAGCTTTTCAAAAACAGCGCTTCCAACAGTCTCAGAGCTTTCTCTATAGTGTTTCCAGTCATCTAAATACCAACTAAATCCGTGAGGAGAAAGGGTAGAGAAAAAAGATGTTTCTGAGATTTCACTCGTGAACTTGGATAATGCGAAGAAAAAATTCCCAAATTCCTCACCAATCTCCTCCCCCAGATATTTATCTCTAATCCCAAAATCATAACAAATATCACCCAAGAAACTGCCCTGGGCACATGTGCGCAAGTACCAGGGAGTTTCTCCGTCTCCTCTTTTTAAAAAGCGCGGTGTGTACATTCCAATTTGAGGACTGTCGCGCTCAGTTACCAGCTTTAAAAAACCAACTTCTTTGTAAAAAGCTGTTACCACTCCAGGATCGCCGCGGGCAAAAATTTTCAAAAGAAGAGTCTCCCCCCCTGTTTTGCGACGTGTTTCTAAACTATAGAAACGGCGGCGGGGAGAGTCTGCTCTCTGTAACACATTAACAACCTCTAAATTCTCCTTTTCCAGTAATTTTTGTACCTCGTCAGGTAACTTGTTCATTTGTATACAAAACCAAAAAAAAAGAAAACTAAAACCACTAGCTTGTGAACCAAAAAAAAAGTCACAACCCTTAGTGGTTTTAGAAGAACTATAAACAAGCCTTAATCCTGTGCTTGATTCTTGTAACCTTCAAGTTCTTCTATTCTATCTCGGAGTTGAGCAGCCCTCTCGTACTCTTGCTTCCCTGCCGCTTCTAACATCTCTTTACGGATAGGAACAATCATCGTATCAATCTCTTCGGGAGCAAGATCCGGCAAACCATGATCTGTGCGCATTCGAACAGCCTCATCCTCTTTTTCCGCCATTTCCTCAACTTTTCCTGCACGTTGCCACTCAAAACCTTTGGTAATAATTTTATAATACAGTTCCTGCGCTTCCTTTACCTGCTGAGACGATGCATCTGGAAGAGTTTCTACCACACTCAACAACTCCTTTGCCCCCCGCTCTATCATCTCCAAACTCCACCAAGGTTTAGCAGAGGCCCACCAGTACTGGTCACTATGTAAAGCTTTATCTAAAAGTTTCCTTGCTTTAAACCACCGTTTTTGATTCTCTGTTAATTCACCTTTATCGTGACCAGAAATCCCAAATTCAAAATTACAAGCTCCAAACTCTTCGGAATCGACCATATTACTCCCTTTCCTTTTGGAACTTGGTATTTGTAATTTGGTACTTCCCGACTTATAGTCTGAGTTGTTTACTGCACTAATTGCCAGGTTAGTTAACTTCCACTGCAATTGGTGAATCACGTTATCCGGGTCGTCCCAGCGAGCAAAAGGCTGGTTCTTTTCTAAATCATGACTCATCAACGCCCAAGTAGAAGGGTAGGTATCAACCTCACATCGAGCAGAATACAAATCGAGAAGATCTGAAACAAATACAGGCTCCAGGTCGCTCATTTCTAAAAGATCAAAAAGGAGCTGATCCATCCCTGGTCTGTGGTGACCAAATGTTTCTCCATCCATAGCTGTAAGCAAATACTCACCTTCCCCAAAATTCTTATCTAAAGTTTCCCGCAGCGGTCCAGGAGTAGCTAACTGTCCAGAAAGAATTTTGTAGCTAATTTCCCTGGTTCGGAAAAATATTTTTACATTACAGTTTTCCCTACCCTTAATGTTAGTTCCTGCTACTTCGTAAATTGTAGAGTAGTCAACAGTATTAAACTCATGACTGAGAGAAAGTTCCTCCGCAATAACCCACTCATACCCCAATTTACCCGCTACTTCCGCAATCTTGCGATTATACGCCATCTCAGGCGGAAAAAAACCCTCTGGATTGTAAAAATCGCCCAAATAACGGTGGGTAGTTACATTATTCAAACGCACCTGTCTAATAATCTCATGCTCAGGCAGCTTTGGGAGAAGTGGATGATACTTAGCAGTAGCAGTAAGTTTAATTTGTTCACGGGATAAAAGCTCACGTACGCCAGAAATAACATCTTCATGCCCATATTTGTCCCAGAATTCAAAAAGAAGGGCGTTAATATTAAAAGTAGCTTTAATACCTGGTCTCTCCAAAAAACCTTGAATCAACCGTCGGTAGCACTCTTCAGTTATTCTATCAATCCACTTTTTTGTCTGGGTTGGTGGTTGATAAAAATGAAAAAAATTTGCCCAATACATAATTTAGAAATTACAAATCATAAATTCCAAATATCAAATTTGTTAATTTTTATTAATTAGCAACTAGCAATTAGTAATTAGTAACTGATAATTCGTAAGATGTTATACGGTATACGTTATCCGTTACCCGATATCCGTCCGCTATCCGCGTTCCGCGAACCGCTCTCCGCTTTCTATATCCAAAAGGATTGGTCGGTCCTTCAAGAAAGACCACCCCCAATACTTTTTAGCACTCAGCAATTAGCAATCAACAATAAACAGTTATTGTTTTCATGCCTTCACGTCCTTTCCGTACAACTCTTCCCCGGTGGCGATAATTTTATCATATAAGGTATTAGCCTGAGCAATAACGTTGGGTTCCGCTCCGGGTAAAGCACAAACAACATTTCTCAACATATCAGCACCCTTTTCTACCATTCCCAAATGCCACACATTATCCCCATCTGCCCAAAAATATTGATCGCTGTGAACTGCTTTATCCAACAATTGTCGAGATATAAACCATTGTTTTTTGTTTGGAGATAATGAATCAATAGATTCAATGGCTTCAGCGGATTCAGTGGTATTGTTAAAACTTTCAATCTTAAATTCTGAGTTGTTCACGGCGTTAATTGCTAACTCTGTAAGCTGCCACTGCAATTTGTGAACCTTATTTTGTGGGTTTTCCCAGCGGGGATAGTAAATACTTTGGGGATCAGATCCGCGCTTGCCCCAAGATATTTTTTCCAGCTTAAACCCGGGAGCTGTTGGCAACTGTTTTTTTACCAAATCCGACGCTAAACAAAATGATAACGCATTATCCTCGAACATCTTTTGCAAAAGCTCTAAGCCATCCCTTCGGTGCCAACCAAATGTTTCACCGTCCAATGCTATTACTGGATTGCCTACATCTTTATTTAGAATCTCTTCAACTGAGGAAACCCTGCTAAATGCAAGATCCAAACTTAAGGATTTGTTTCTAAAAACTATTTCCAAACCAAGCCCTTGTGCACGCAAAACATAAAAAGGTTCCTGATCCAGCACTCTCCTATTAGCAAGAGGACTTTCAGAAAGTACCCACTCGTAGCCGCAAAGGTTTACAACATCCAACACATTGGAATCCAGCGCCAACTCTGGTGGAAAAAACCCCCCACCAGGATTAAATCCGGGAAGAAGCTGCATATTAATTCGCTCATTCAGCTTAATTTGCCGATAAATTTCTGATTTGGGTAACTTAAAAAGGAGTGGATGATAAGCAGCAGAACCCAAGAGCTCAATCTGTTCTCGTTCGGAAAGCTTTCGAAACAAGGAAAATATGTCTGAATACTGGCTGTAGTTTTTATGCCAAAGCTCCACTAACGAAGCTGGAATGTTAAAGGAAACTTGTACTGCAGGGTTGGCAATAAGTAGAGACAGTAGCGGTCGGTAACACTGACTGGTAATGCTATCTAAAATGTTGTCATATTGAGTAGGAGGTTGATAAATGTGCAGTATAAGAGCTAGCTTCATAGGAATTTTATTTTAGTGAAGTTCCAAGTCTCTCCTTCGTCTCCTCTTTCTCTACCTCGGCTGGAGGGTATGTAATTTAAAATTGGTAATTCAAAATTTAAAATTTATTCTCTATTCCCTATCTCTTATTCTTTAATTCGTTTATTCCTTGTTTATTTAGAGCTTAGAGTTTAGAATTTCGTATTTCTTCATTTGGAACTTGTTACTTGTAATTTGTTATTTAGCCATCCCAATTCGTAGCATAAATAGGATTTATACCTTAATTATTTGTAGTCTATTGGCCATACTAAACTTCATCCGGAGAAATAACACCTTCCGAAACTAGATCCTGGCGGCGAAAATGAATAGCTTTCTGATAGAGATCTATATATCCCTTGGCACTAGCAGTCCAAGAAAAGTCTGCTTGCATTGCTTGTCTCATTAATCCACGCCATACTTCAGAATAGTGAAATGTTTCATAAGCACGAACTACCTGAGCAAAAAACTCCCACTTGTCATAACCCTTAAAAGTAAAGCCAGTCCCTTTCCCTGTCTTGGAATCAAAGTCTCTTACCGTATCTGCCAAACCCCCGACTTCGCGCGCAATGGGAATTGACCCGTAACGCATTGCTTCCAGCTGAGTTATTCCACACGGCTCAAACTTAGAGGGAAAAAGCATAACATCTGACCCTGAAAAAATAAGGCGAGGAAGTGTAAAGTTAGCCATGGGGTGGATACCAATTTTATCGGGAAAATCTTTCTTCATCTTCTTGAGCGTTTCAATACAGTGCCCATCACCCCCACCTACCTGAACAAACTGGGCATCAAAATTCTTAAGAAAAGGCCAAAAAGTCTTGAAAATAAGATCTAACCCTTTTTGATCTGCCAAGCGACCAACAAACCCTGTTACAAAAATATCTTCATCTTGGGGAAGGTCAAACTCCTCTTGCAAAGCTAATTTATTCTCTACTCTCTTACTTAAAGAACGGATATCATAATTCTCCTCAATTAATTTATCAGTTTTAGGATTAAATTCGTCGTAATCAATTCCGTTTAACACACCAAACAGTTTTGACCGCACTTCTAAAAGAAGCCTATCTAGACCTTCACCATATTCCGGAGTAAGAATCTCCTTGGCGTACGTCTTGGAAACAGTATTTACCACATCTGAATAAATTATGCCCCGGCGCATAAAGTTTTGTTTGGGAAGCCGATCAGAAAAGAAGGGGGCAATAGCACTTCGCCCGTCGTCATAATCCAACTCGCTTACATTACGGTGATCAAACATGCCCTGGTATTGAAGATTATGAATAGTAAAAATAGTAGCAATTCCCTGTAACCGGGGATCGTTTCCGTAGACAGTTCTAAGATAATTCGGTATATGCCCTGTTTCCCAGTCATTACAATGGATTACATGAGGCAGCCAATCCCGGTCTGCTGGAAATCTGGCTCCGTCATTGTGGCGCAAAAACTCTAAAGCACCCCGAGAAAGTAACGCCCAACGAACAGGATCGTCAGAATAACCATAAACATTAGCTCTCTTCTCGTAATACTCCATATTTTCCAAAAAGTACACCGGGGCACCTCCTGGCGCTTGGTGTTTCTTAACATTACACACCAAAACATCTCTCTCACCCCCCTCTACCCCAGTTGGAACCTCCAAACCTTCCAAAACCATTTCCATCTTGTACTTATCCTCATCAATTTGCCCAAATTTTGGCATAAAAACACGCGCATCCACACCTAGACCGCGCAACTCCCTAGAGAGATAACCCAGAACACGCGAAAAACCACCCACATTTGCATAAGGTGTACATTCCGGCGCAACCATTAAAATACGAAGGTCTTCACCTCCCTGCGGAGAAACTATGCTTTGTAGCTGATCCAAAACGCTTGAGGTCATAACAAGCAGGTTACACGCATTATACCCCACACATTAACACTTGACAAATAAGAAGTTTACAGATATGGTAAAAATATAGGCAGAAACTAAGAGGCAGACGCGAAATGCACTTTAAAAACTGGATAACTTCCTGAAATTATAGTTTGGCAACCCATTCAATGCGATTGGACCCAAACTCCTCCCAGTTACAAAAAGTAGGCAGCTGCAAAAAGACAAAACCACACCCCGGTGTGGCTCTAGACAGATCATTGTCCCGGAGTCACCCCGGGGTTATTTTTTTAGTGAGGTTCTGAGAAACCAAGCTGTAAGCGCAGGTTTCTCAGTAAGCCGAACTAACCCCGTACCGTATCCCGACTTGTCGGGATTCTGGTACTGGGGTTCACCAGTGCTAAATTAACTTATCTTTAAACACCAACCAAGGAAATACCACAACTGCCTTAAAAATCCTTCTCCACCTCCATGGTTGCTGAACCAACCGAAAAAGCCACTCCAAACCTATTCTTTGCATCCATACCGGAGCGCGAGGTATATACTTAGAAATGAAATCAAACGCCCCACCCACCCCAACTGCAACAGAAACAGGCAGGCGCTCCAAATTTCTTTCTATCCATTTCTCCTGATAACCATGACCATAGGCAACAAACAATATATCCACTCTTCTGCCTTCTAAAATATTCTTTATTCCCTGAACTGTCTCCTGATCATACTTTTTTTCCCTTTTTCCCTCGTACGTACCCGCAATTTTTAACTGGGGGTATTTTTTCTGCAAAACCTTACCAGACCTTTCCCCTACTCCTTGAAGACCTCCTAGAAAAAATACTGTCCAGCCTTTTCGTGCTGCTTCCCGACAAAGCTTGTCTACCAGATCTGTTCCTGCCACGCGCTGTTTTAAACCAGTACCATAAAAGCGGGAAGCAATAACAACACCCATACCATCAGGAATAGAGAGATCCGCATTGTTTAAAATATCTTTAAATTTTATATCTTTTTGAGCATCAACAATAAACTCGGAATTGGGTGTAACCACATAATGTTTCCCGCTATCCACCACCAATTCCCCTATCTTTTCCACCGCCTCAGATATGGTTACATTGTCAACACGAACACCTAGTATTTTCATGAATTAGTAGCTAGTAGTAAGCATCAAGTAGTAAGTATTTAGTATTTAGTATTTCTTTTTTATTTGGAGCTTCGTATTTCGAATTTCGTATTTATTATCTCTTATCCCTTATCTCTTCTTTATCTATCAGCAATTAACAATCAACAATAAGCAATCAAATTTAATTTCACGCTTCCGAGCGTAATTTCAATTCTGATTAATTTCACTTCCGAAGGAAGTAATTTCTTTCCGTGATTTGCTATTTGTCATTTGTAATTTATTTCTTATCTACTTTCTCAAAAACATTAAGCAATTTCTTCGCAGAACTCTCCCAACTAAAGTCACCTACTCGCTGCAGCCCTTTTTCAATTAATTTTTCTCTCAAATCCACATCAGTTAACACCTTATACAAACCAGAAGCAATACTTTCAACATCCTGTGGATCAACATAAAAAGCAGCATCTCCCCCTACCTCCGGCAGGCTGGAAACGCGAGATGTGACTACAGAGGTTCCCGCAGCCATAGCTTCCAAAACAGGTAACCCAAACCCTTCCAAAAGGCTAGGAAACGCTACACACTCTGCCTCCTGATACAGGAGAGGTAAATCTTCATCTGGTACGCGCCCCAAAAAGTTAACCCAACTACCAACCTTGTATTTCTGAGGAGCTAAATATACCTCGTCTGCGAGCCACCCCCGCTTCCCTGCCAACACTAGGCTTAAATTTGCCAACTTCTCATCAGAACGCTGCTTTAACCTTGAAAAAGCTGCAATTAGCCTTTCCAAATTTTTGCGGGGTTGGATGGTACCCACAAAAAGGATAAAAGGTTTTTTAACATTATATTTAGAAAAAGTAGCTTTTTTCTCGACACTGGAGTATGTTTTTTGGAACCGGGGAACATCAACGCCTTCATAAATCACACTCACCTTCGCGGGAGAAACATTGTACTTTTCTACCAAAGCTTCTTTAGTAGAACTAGAAACAGCAATTATACGAGTAGCTTGCTTAGCTGCAATGCGCGGAAACAGCCTCAAAAAATATTTTTTTAGAAATTTTTGGTATTCAGGAAGAAAATCAAAACCCAGATCGTGAAAAGTAACTACTGTTTTAAGGGAAGGATCCCTTATTAGAGGCAAAGTGGGATAAGACATAAACAGCAAGTCTAATTCACCTAAAAAAGTTTCTTTAGCTAAAGCACCATGCGTCCACAAAAAAGAAGTCTCCAAAACTTTATAAGAAAAATCGGAATTCCTAGCAAAAATTGTTTCTTTGACCTGGTCCGAAGGATTCTTACGAAAGAAAAAAATGTAACTGTTGTCTGAATCACACGCAGCAAGGGCTTGAGCCAAGCAATAAGAGTAGTTACCAGTGCCAGCTTTTTGGGGTGCTGTGATCTGGCTAGCATCAAATCCAATTTTCATAGATTAGTAATTAGTAGCTAACAATTAGTATTTAGTATTTAGTATTTAGTATTTAGTATTTAGTATTTATTTGGGGGGGCTTCGCCCACCCTCGACCCACTGCTTCAGCACGGCTAGCGGATATGTAATTTAAAATTTAGCCTTTATTTTCTATTTCTTATCTCCTATTACGAGTCTCCAGTCTCCTCTTTACTGTTTACCGCACTGTAAGATTTTTCCTAAAAACTTCAATATTTTCTATTGCCTTTGCGCAACCTCGAACTACACAAAAGATGGGATCGTCAGCAACATGCGCTGGAACACCAGTCTCCTTGGTAAGAAATTTGTCCAAATTTCTTAGTGTTCCCGTACCTCCTGACATTGTCATACCCCTATCCACCACATCACTTGCCAGCTCCGGAGGTATTTTCTCTAACACCCGGCGAACAGATTGGGTCATCTCAGAAAGAGGTCTTCTCAAAGCTTTGGTAATCTCGTGCGAACTAATATTCACTGTGCGCGGAAGGCCAGAAATACTATCCCTGCCACGTACATCCTTACGCAAACCTTCCTCCAAAGGAGTTGCAGATCCTATCTCTATCTTTATCTGCTCCGCAGTTTGTTCCCCCACACTAAGATTATATTCTCGCCGCAAATGTTGGACAATACTTGCGTCTAAACTATTTCCACCCACCCGTAAACTGTTCTGAGCAACAATACCTCCTAGCGAAACCATAGCAACCTCTGTTGTCCCTCCACCAGAGTTAATAATCATATTCCCCCGCGCTTCTGAAATCGGAATTCCCGCACCAATAGCAGCTGCTAAAGGTTCAGGAATCAAATATGCTTTTCTAGCACCAGCTGAGAGAGTAGCATCCAACACTGCTCGCGACTCCACCGAAGTAACACCAGCAGGTACAGAAACCATAACCACAGGTCGGGCAAACCTTGAAGGACCAGTAGCTTTATCAATAAAATATTTTAAAAGCGCTTCAGTCGCAGCATAATCAGCAATCACCCCATCTCTCATTGGGCGATTGGCACTTATATTGGTAGGAGTTCTGCCCAACATCTCTTTTGCAGCTCCCCCTACAGCCACAACCTTTCTGTCATCCACAGTAACCGCTACCACCGTGGGTTCATTCAAAATAATTCCCTCCCCTGCTTTATAAACAACAGAGTTTGCTGTACCTAAATCAATAGCAATTTTCTTACTTAAAACACTCATTGTTCCGCAAGTAGTTTATCATAAAAATAAGCTACCTAACGAGAGGGTAGAAGTTTGTGCTATAATAGGCAGCGCAATGAATAGAAGAGTTACAATCTTCCTCACTACTTTCACAACCCTTCTTTCCATAACTGTAATAGCTATCCTAGTTGCCAGAGGCTACACTTATAATTTTGCTGAAAAAGAAATCAAAAAGACGGGAATGATACTTGCCCAATCAACACCAAGCGAAGCTAAAGTATACCTGGATGGAAAGTTAGTTGAAACTACCAATTCTGTTTTGGACTCCGTAACTCCGGGAATGCATAACTTGGAAATAAAAAAGGAAGGATTCACCACCTGGGAAAAAGAGGTAGAGGTTTTTGAAGGTTTAATCACAGAAATAGATGCTTTACTAGTTCTGAGATCACCACGGCTCAACCCCATGACTGCTTCCGGAATTGAAATAGCCAAAATATCTCCAACAGGAGAAAGAATAGCTTACACATCCAGAAGAAGCGATCCTCCGGGAATCTGGGTACTAGAACTTACCTCTCCCTCATTACTCAACATTATCCAAGAAAACCCACGCTTGATTGCCGCAGATACATTAACAAGGACTTTCTCACTTGCTGAAAATCTAGAATGGGGACCAAAGGAAAATACCCTTTTAGTAACACTAAATCCTAGAGGTTACGTTGTCTTAGATACCCGGAGAGGAACGCAGGAAGAAGCAACAACTTCTGCTGAGCCAACTCTTGCAGAATGGGAAACAGCTATTAAGGAAAAAAGAAAGGAGTGGTTAAACAAAATTGAAATAGAGGAAGAATTCGAAGATATAGCACTGGATCCAAACACTAAGTGGTCCCACGATGAAAAGCGATTTCTCTTTACCAAAGACAGCGAAAAGCATACAGAATGGCATGTCTATAACGGAGAAAAACCTTTAGGAGTAGGAAAGAAAAGGCATTATCTAGCACTTAGGAAAGGAAAAGATAGTAATACTAGAGTCAGTTGGTACGCAACCAGTAAGCACCTGATAATACAAGAGGAAAAAAAGATTAGTGTAATTGACATTGATGGCAAAAACCAAAAAGAAGTTTATAGCGGAAATCTAGAAGAAGGCTTCCCTGTAACTGCAACTCCCGATGGCTCTAACTTAATTATTTTGACATCTTTCAAAGAAAACTCACCACCTAATCTCTACGCATTAGGAATAAGGTGAGTACAAGACTGAAAATCCTCGCTAATTAACATTGAACGATAGTTTAAGCCTAGATAAAGTGGGTAAACGTACGAGGTTGTCCAAAGCATGTCAGTCCACACAAGGTGGCTTGCCATGCACCGGACAAGCTTCTCGTCCGCTCCGTAAAACTCTGCACCCTCCATATCTTATGGTGAGCCTGTCGGCCCGCTCAGCGGTCGTTGCATTTAATGTATAGAACCGTGGGCACGCTAAGCGTGCCATCACCGCGCTGAGCGCGGTGGTCGGGGACTCCGGACTCGAACCGGAAACCTCGCCGACCCGAACGGCGCGCCCTACCATTGGGCCAGTCCCCGAGGATATACAATATATTAAATACACTCAATCAAATTCTAATCTGCCCCGCAATACAAAGCACTAGCGCGCTTCCTGCGGGGCACCCCAACATACAAAACCATTGTAATTCTCGCCAGGGCGCGCCCCGACGGGAGTTGGTCTGCCAACTCTGTATGTCGGGGTGGTGCCCCAGGCAGGAGTCGCCGCAGAACCAGGATTTCGACTCCGTCGAAATACGGTTCACGGCGCCCTGCACCGTGGCTTCCAGCCTCTGGTGCACGGGCGAACCCTAAAGCCTGCGCATGGTGTCCCTGGCTGGAATCGAACCAGCGACCTAGCGCTTAGGAGGCGCTCGCTCTTTCCAACTGAGCTACAGGGACACATCCCACACCTACATTTTACCCTGTAATTATGGTAAAATCAAATTACTGCCAACCTTAAAAAGCTAACTTCTGCCCCTGTGTAACTTAAATGAAATTTGGATTTCACTTTTTTTTAGAAACAATTGCAAATGCTTTAATTATTGGAGGAATTCTCCTTCTGGGAATAACTATTTGGCCCACAGTATCATCTGAAGCGTGGTACTGGGCTAAAAGAGTCGAAAGAGGTGTTAAGTGTAAAATCTACAACCTAGACTGCGCCAAGACTCCGGACAGCCTTTTCGCCCCTCTTGCAAATTCCCCTACCCCCCTAAAAGTCACCCCTATCTCTTCGGAATTTGCAGTTGTAATTGAAAAAATTGGAGTAAATGCACCTGTCATCAAAAATGTACCCGCCGGCAGTAAAGACCAATACATGGCAGCTATGCGCAGGGGGGTAGCCCATGCAAAAGGTACAGCACTGCCCGGAGAAGCAGGTAACACCTATCTGTTTGCCCACTCTTCTCTAAATTTTTGGGAACTTGGCAAATATGCTACAGTTTTTAATCTTCTGAGGAAACTAGAAAAAGGGGACCGAGTAAGCGTAGTTTTGGATAATCAGCGGTTTGTCTACGAGGTAAGTAACAAAGAAATTGTATCTGGATTTAACACTACACCACTACTTAGAGAAACATCCGAACCCACCCTCACCCTGCAAACATGCCACCCACCAGGGACAACTTTAAATCGCCTCATTGTGACAGCTAAACTCACAGGCAACTCTGCACTTTAAGCCAAAATGTTTACAACTTTTTTAAGACTTTTATACCTAAAAGACTCAAACCGTCTTTTATAATTTGCGCAGTAGCAAATGTTAGAGCTAATCGCAAATTCCGCGCTTCCCTACTTTCCGCATTTAGAATGGGACAGCTGTTGTAGAAAGAATTATATTTTTGCGCCAAATCGTAAAGAAAACTACAAAGTCGATTTAAACCAAAGTTGCGCTGAACATCTTCTATCACTTCGGGATATAAATATAGAGTGCGCAATAAAGATTCTTCTTCACTTTTTAATTCTTGGACATTTCCAAAATCAAATTCTTTCTGCTCCGCCTTTTTAAGAACAGAATAGCAGCGCGCATACGAGTATTGCAGATAGGGTCCAGAATCACCCTCCAATGTTACTGATTCTTCTGGGTCAAACTCAGTATCCTTTTCTCGACTGTATTTTAAAAGACCATATTTCAAAGCCCCCAAAGCAATAGCCTCTGCTACCTCCTCTCTCTCAGCAAGAGAAAAACTATCTTTCTGCACAGAGTCAGAACTTTCAATAAGTAGCAGCGCGTCTTTATGCAACAAATCCAAAAGCCTATCTGCGGAAACAATAGTTCCGGTTCGGCTACTCATCCTTTCTCCACCCTTCAAATTCACATAACCAAAATTAAGATGGCAAAACTGCTCTCTGCTACCAATCCCCAATTGTTCGCACATAGCAAACAACTGCTTTAAGTACAATATCTGATCATTTCCAATACACCAAATATACAAATCTGAAGGGAACTTTTCCTTCTTTTTCTTAGTTAAAGCAAGGTCTAGAGTATGATAAAGAGTGGTCCCATCCGACCTTAAAAGAATAGCGTCCGAAAGCCCATAATCAGAAAGATCAGACAACACAGCCCCATCATTTAGACACTTAAAAATTCCCTTTTCCACGCCTTTCTCGACAACTTTCCGCCCATCTTCATATATTTCACTTTCTCGCCAGACATGATCGAACTCACTACCAATTCGATTGTAAGTTTGCTCATAACCTTTGTGAGACCAGTTAATAATCTGCTTCCATAACTCTCGAACTGCTTTGTCTTTCTTTTCCCAGCTTTGTAACATTTCCCTAACCTGACCTTCAACTTCAGAAACCAATATCTCTGCCCGGTCACCTAAGGAGTAGAAACGTAAGTCAAAGTGATCTGGCTTAAGATCCAAGTCCTCTGGCTTGTACCACCTTTGGGGAAATTCTATCCACTCTGAAAGAAGCTCTCGCCAATTAACACCACTACCCATTTCTTCTATCTGGGAATCCTCTACCGCAAATTCACTTATTTGCTTTTTCGAAAGTGCTAAGGATTTACGACCAAACACTAAAAATCCCCACATTGCCCGGGAAACATGCGTACCACGATCATTGTCTATGCAGTCCTTAATTACAGAATAACCGCACTTTTCCAGAAGACGCGCTGCTGCCATTCCCAAAAAATTATTTCGCAAATGTCCAACATGAATTGTTTTTATTGGGTCTGGTGATGTATGTTCAAGAAGAATATTCTTTCCTTGTCCTATCTTACTACTACCATATTTGTCCCCATCTTCTAAAATCTTGTGTACCTCCTGTAAAAAAAATTCTTTTGAAAGCCAGAAATTAATAAAACCAGGGCCAGCCACCTCAACAGAACTAATAAAGGAAGGCAACTTTTCTTTTACAAACAGATCATTAACCAAATCCTCAGCTATCTCCCGCGGAGCCTTACCAAGGGAATTAGCAAGTTTAAACGCAATATTAGTTGCAAAGTCACCGTGGTCTAGATCCTGAGGATGCTCAATTTCAACATCCAAAGAAACATCAAATTTCTGGCTTACTTTTTTGCCAACAAAGTCTTTTATCTCTTTAATAACAGGCTTCATAATAGGTCTCAGCACTGCTAGATTTTAATTGCTAGGAGTACTAAGTTGTGTATATTCTAGCTAAATATAAGGACTTTATCTACCTTCTTAGCTAAGAATGTATAGGTTAGGCTTTGTCACTCGCTCAGAGATGGAAGGCCTAGTGGAACCCCACGAGCAAGCTCGTGGCACCACTACGCTTCGTAGGGCGGAACCCTCCAAAGCTTTACAACCCTTCGCCAAGGCTACGGATTGTTACCCTGTTACGAGCCACGAGTTCCCAGTCTCTTCTTTTCCCATTCGCATAGATTCGCTATCTCAATTCCTTATCCCCCAACGCCCTCCATCCGAAATTACTTTCACAGTTCCCACTTGGTCTGTCCTCAATATTTTTGTTCCCACACTGTGTAACTTGTTCAAAGTTTCCGGTTTTGGATGCCCAACCGAATTTTCCCCCACTGATACAACTGACAACATTGGTTTGATTCTCTGCAAGAACGGTTCCCACAAGCAATCCGCCCCATGATGCGGCACTTTAAACACTTCTGACTCCCTAACAAGCCCTAAGAAATTTTTTTGACCAGCTTCTTCAATATCTCCCGTAAATACAGCTTCAAAATCACCATAATTTAGCAATAACACCACAGAACAATCATTGCGACCCAAAGAACAATTATGCGGCGGCCACAAGACACTGAAGCTTGTTTTCCCTAGATTAATAGAAGCCTCCTGCCTCGCAAGCAAAATCTCAGCATCTTCTTCTTCTATAGCTGAAAGTACAGCCTCACAAACTGCTGTCTCGCATTCTAAAGTCCCTACCAGAACGTGTCTTACCCTATACCTTTCCAAAATATCTAGTAATCCAGTTATGTGGTCAGAGTCCCAATGCGTAATAACTAAAAGATCTAACTCCTGCACCCAAAAAGGAAAAAGCTGCCCCAGCTCGGGTAACACTGAATCATCCGGACCACCATCTATCAATATTCTATGACCTTCCGCAGTTTGCAGTGCAATCGCATCCCCCTGACCCACATCAAGCACTGCTATCATCAGGTTTCTGGTAGGAAAGGTTACTAAAACAACTGTCTCAATAGCTACAAAAGCTATTAGAAAAAACAAGATTAATCTTTTTGCTTTACCCTGCCAAGGTTCTGGAATAGAAACCATAGAACAAATAATAAAATATAATACAAAGCAACAGCCCAGAGTGACATCCGTATTTGCCAAAACTCGAAAATTTGGGAAGCACGAAACGCTACACAATTAAAAAATTTCAGAAAAATCCAAGAAAAAGCACCTAACATTCTCCCCAACTGCCTGCTAACCATAGCTGTTAATACTGTAATAAAGCCAAATAGCATGGCAGGCGGAATGGTCCACAAAGTTATTGTATTAACTAAGAATGATGCTGGGGAAATTTTACCAAAGTGAAAAGAAACAACAGGAAAAACAAACAAAAATGCAGCTATGGTGGTTACCAAATCCTCTTTCAACATTAAAAATGAAAGAACCGCATTATCAAAAATTTTTTCTAACCATGGAACTAAAACAACAAGACCCAATGAAGATGCAAAACTTAATTGAAAACTTATGGAATTAATAAATCGCGGGTTTATAAAAAGCAACAAAAAACCAGTAAAAAATAATGTTCGCAAGACATCCCTCCGCCTACCAATGAGATTACCCATACTTGCAACAAAACCCATTAAAGCTGCTCTGAGGATCGGGGGCTCAGCACCAAGCATTAGTGTAAAGAGAGCAATAGCCAATGTAGAAAATATAAAAGTAAAGCCTGTTCCCAAGGGCCTAATTACAGCAGAAACAACACCTATCAAAACAGTCACATTATAGCCAGAAGCAACAACTACATGGGTAACACCAACTTTTCTATAAATATCTTCCCAATCAGCTGAAATTTCATCTTT
The DNA here is from genome assembly GCA_034659915.1 of Patescibacteria group bacterium. Taxonomy (NCBI): domain Bacteria; species Patescibacteria group bacterium. The sequence goes on along the minus strand of JAYEID010000010.1, from coordinate 39,776 downwards.
TATACCCAATAAAATCCCCTTAAGAAGTCCTGCTTCTGGTTCAGGTACAGCAGCTGCAATTAAATCTCCAACACTTCTACGAAGTTTAAAAAGATTCCCCCGCAAAATGACAAAGGGGGATCTGGACTTTTTCAGATTTTCTATTCTGGGAAAACTTATGTAACCTTTTGGATTAAGTAGCCCCTCAACTAACAACCACTCACCAAAAGTTGGTTTTGACTCCAATGACGCATATACAGTAATCTTCTTGACTTTGAAAGGTGACTCAGGAGCGAACCTAACAGGTTGTAGGTCAAAAACATATCTAGTGCCCAAACGCTTAGGAACGGTTGCTACCATACCTCTTAGCTGAACTCTCGTGCGCTCCTTTGGGAGGTTGTCTATAGTTTTGCAATATCGATAAAACCAATGAGTGAAGAGAAAAATAACTATGCTTAAAAAGAATATTTTTCTAGCGTTAAGCATTGCATTAGGGAACAAAAACCCTATCCCTTAGATCTTGTAAAGTCTTTTCACCTATACCTTTTACTGCTGTAATCTCCTCTACAGTTTCAAACGGAGTCTGGTTGCGATATTCAATAATTCTTTCTGCCAATGCAGGACCTATTCCCGGCAATGTTTCCAAAACATCTTTTGAAGCTTGGTTTAAATTTATTTTGTTCTCGGAGACACCCGCCCCCCCACCCCCTCCATAGTTATCTGGCAAATTATCTGCACTAGTACCAGCAATTTTTGTAACTTCACCTTCCTCTAGAATATAGATTTTTTGACCATCAGTAACTGCAGCAGCTAAGTTCAAATTCTTTGCAACCCAATCTTCATCAACATGAGAAGAAAACCCCCCAGCAGAAGCAATGGCATCCTTAACGCGTGAGCCCTTCTCTAGCTCATAAACACCGGGATTAACCACAGCGCCGGAAACATCAACAAAACAATAACCAACATTGTTCTTATTATCTGAGCCATTATTGGATGTTTCCTCTTCCTGCACACTGTACTCCAGCCGAGGTTTGTTTTTAAATTGCCAAATCCTTGCCAAAAGCATACCGCTAACAAAAAGTAACAAAACAGAAAGGAAAAGGAGGCAAAACCTGAAGTGACTTTCTAAAAAGTCCCAAATAGTTTCAAAAGACTCTTTCTTACCCATATGAACAGGCTAATCAACAAATAGTTACTACTTAATAACAAAATTTAGCAGTCGGTCTTGAACCCATACCACTCTCTCAACATCTTTGCCAAGTAGGTATTTTTTAACTTTCTCAGAGCCCTTAGCACAATTAACAGCATTTTCCTTTTCAATCCCTGGGGGTGCTCTAAAAGTGTCGCGCAATTTGCCATCAATTTGTACTGCAATAGTCACTTCTTCTTTTTTTGCCAAGTCTTGGTCATATTTGGGCCAAGGCTGCGCATGAATTGAAAACTCATTACCCAACGACTCGCACCAAAGTTCTTCCACTACATGTGGAGCAAAAGGAGCAAGCAACCTTAAAAACACTCCCCAATCTGCTGAAGACAATCCACCTAAATCCTCTACATGGTTAAGAAAACCCATTAGAGCTGCTATAGCTGTGTTATACTTCATAGCGTTAATATCATCGCCTACCTTTTTTATAACTCGGTGAAGCCTCTTTTTTAACTCCAACCTAGTTTCTTCATTGACCAAATAATCTTCCCCTGCAATGTAACGCCATACTCGATCCAAAAACCGGTAACAACCCCGAACTCCGGAAGTGCTCCAAGGCATAGTTTCATCGTACGGTCCCATAAACATAAGATAGAGTCGAAGAGTATCTACACCTAACTTATCAATAACATCTTCTGGATTAACAACATTTTCCCGTGATTTACTCATTCGAGAACCATCTTCACCTAAGATAACTCCATGATTACGCCTCTTTTGGTAAGGTTCCTTATACGGTACCACTCCAATATCATTAAGAAACTTGTGCCAAAACCGGGAATAAAGCAAGTGGAGTGTTGTATGCTCGGCACCGCCAAGATAAATATCTACAGGCAGCCAGTATTTTAGGCTGTGGTAGCTGGCTAATTTGGAACTATTACTTGGGTCGCAATAACGCAAGTAATACCAAGAAGAGCCTGCCCAATTTGGCATAGTATCGGTTTCCCTCTGCGCCTTGGCACCACATACAGGACACTTGGTTTCAACCCAAGGCTCGACACCCGCTAACGGAGAGTGACCAGTCTTGGTCGGTTCGTAGTTCTCTACAGCAGGAAGTTCAATCGGAAGTTCCTCATCCTTTACCGGAAACCATCCTTCCAGACCACTCTTCACCACACCTTGGTCACCGTCCAATAAGTCACTTTGGAACTCTTGCCCATCCTCTGTGTCCCACCAAGTGACCCCTTTCTGGGCACATTTTTTACAATAAACCATGGGAATGGGCTCCCCCCAATAATGCTGGCGGGAAAAAATCCAATCCCGGAGGTGATAATTTTTAGATCGCTCTCCCCAGCCATTCTTTATTATGTAATCAGTAACCTTCTCTATAGCTTCGGGAACGCACATCCCATTTAAGAAATCGGAATTTATAACTACGCTCTTTTCCTCCTCAACATACGGAGCTTCCGAAAAATCCCAATCTTTATCTTGCGGTTTTATAACTGGCTTTATATTCAAGTCATACTTATTCGCAAACGCATAGTCACGTTCATCATGAGCAGGAACACCAACTACAGCACCAGTACCAGAAGTGGGAACGACAAAGTCCGCAACCCAGATAGGAATTTTTTCGTCTGTAAGCCTATTCACACAATATAAACCAGTAAAGACCCCCGTTTTTTCTTTCTGCAATTCCTGCCTCTCCAACTCGAATTTCTTCTTTGCCTGCTCAACATACGTCTTTACTTCCTTCCATTTGGAACTTGGTATTTGGGATTTGAGATTTTTTAGCATAGGGTGCTCGGGAGCCAAAACAACAAAGGTAGCTCCAAAGTTAGTATCAGGGCGCGTTGTGTAACAGGATATTGTTTCTTCCGATCCCTCTACTGGATAATCAATTACTATTCCCTCTGTTCTCCCAATCCAATTTCTTTGCGCTGCTTTTATTGATTCTGGAAAATCCACTAAATCTAACTCATCAGCAAGACGATCAGCATAAGCAGTTATCCGCAAAAGCCATTGGGATAAGTTCTTCCTTGTCACATCCTCGCCACAACGCTCACACTTCCCATTAACCACCTCTTCATTCGCCAAACCAATCTTGCAAGATGGACACCAATTAATAGGCATTTCCCTCTTGTAAGCTAACCCATGCTTAAAAAACTGGATAAATATCCATTGAGTCCACTTATAATAATCAGGGTCTGTTGTATTAATTTCCCGCTCCCAATTATAAGAAAGGGCTAAAGCCTTCATTTGCTCCCGAAAGCGGTCTGTGTTCCGTTCCGTGGCTACTCTTGGGTGAATACCTGTCCGGATAGCATAATTCTCAGTAGGTAATCCAAAAGCGTCCCAACCCATGGGGTGTAAAACATTAAAACCTTCCATACGCTTTTTTCGCGCAAAGACATCCATAATTGTACAAGTAAATGCATGCCCCAAGTGGAGCCCCTTTCCCGAGGGATAGGGAAACTCAACTAATGCGTAAAACTTTTGCTCAGCCCTATCTTCATCCACCTGAAAAGATAAGTCTTTTTCCCATCTTTCTTGCCACTTTTCTTCAATTTTGTGTGGTTTGTAATTTTCCATAATTTGTTGTAAATTGCACCGCAATACAAAGCATAAGAACGCTTCCTGCAGCGCACCCCCTACATGTAAAACTGTGCGGGGCAGGCCCCGACGGGAGTCGGTCTGCTAATTCTATATGTCGGGGTGGTGGAGTCGAGGGGATTCGAACCCCTAACCTCCTCAATGCGAATGAGGTGCTCTCCCATTGAGCTACGACCCCGCGTTACGGGCTCTTTCCCGACCATTTTACCACAGGCAAGCCTTCCCTAAAAACAATTTGCTTATTTTTAAGATCTGAAATACCAAACACAGGTAAGGGTTCTTCCCTTTTTTCTGGTCTAGGAGCAGTTTTTACCTTTTCCAGTAATATATCTCCCAAAGTCCCCAGCCCCTCACCAGTAAGTGCTGAAACAAAAGTTATGGGGATATCGCGACTTGCGAATTTCTCCTCTAAACCTTCCTTTAGACCTGCCACATCTGGCAAGTCTACCTTATTTATAACTATTAGCTCCGGGCTTTCTAAAAGATTCTTAGAATAGTCCCCAAGCTCCTCTCTGAGAAGATTGTAAGCCTTCATAGTAGTCTCTACCGAACATGGCTTGTTTAACTCCAACGCCGCAGAAGTGGGATCTATGACATGCAAAATTATTCTTGTTCGCTCAATATGCCTAAGAAACTCATCACCTAATCCCCTACCCTCGGACGCACCCTCTATTAACCCGGGTATGTCAGCAAGAACAATAGCCTTAGAGTTCTTTCTAAAAACTCCAAGATTAGGTTCAAGGGTAGTAAAGGGGTAAGAAGCTATCTTGGGATCTGCATGAGTCAGAGCTCTTAGAAGTGTAGACTTACCTGCATTTGGAAAACCTACAATACCCACATCTGCTATTAGCTTTAATTCCAAAACTATTCTTTTTCTCTCGCCCGGTTGGCCTTCCTCTGCTTCACGTGGCAAGGGGTTATCCGTAGTTCTAAGCGCACGATTACCCCGCCCCCCACGCCCTCCTTTAGCAACCAGAACTTGTTCACCGTGGTCGCAGAGATCCGCCAATAACCGCAGATCATCATCTTCTGTCTTCTGCCAAACTTCAGTTCCAACTGGGACTTTAAGAGTTAAATCTTTTCCTGATTTGCCGCGCTTTCCACCAGACTTCCCACGCTCTCCCGATGGTGCTTGAAAATATCTCTCGCGAGTAAGATCTGCTAAGGTAGTAAGATTTTCATCTGCAACGAAATACACGTCTCCTCCTTTGCCCCCCCTACCACCGTCTGGACCGCCGCGTGGCCTAAATTTCTCGCGGCGAAAAGAAACAATACCAGGACCACCGTTTCCGCCCTCTACTACTATTTCTGCATGATCAATCATAGCCTAATTATAACAAAAACTGGGATAGCTAATACGTTACGAATAATTAAGGTATAAATCCTATTCGTATGGCAAATACACTACGAATAAGGAATAAAGGGAAGTGGAAAATAATTGCTTATTGTTGATTGCTGATTGCTTATTGTTGATTGTTAATTGCTGATAGCGGAATGGCGGATATCTAATTACTAGTTACTAATTACTAATTACTAGTTACTAGTTACTAGTTACTAGTTACTAGTCTCTAATTACCAACTACTAAAGTACAGAGAGAGGATTAATATGCCGTCCTTGATAAGTTATCTCTAAGTGAAGGTGTGTTCCAAAAGATCGACCAGTATTACCCATATTTCCAATAATTTGCCCGCGGCTTACATTTTGTCCCGGTTGTACTTTAACTGAAGAAAGATGAGCATACAAAGACGTATAACCATTGCCGTGATCTATCCGTACCAACTTACCATAGCCATAATTCCAACCACTATACCGAGCTTCAACCACTGTACCACTGTCAATTGCATAAATAGGACTAAATCTCGAAATATCAATAGCAGGATGCCATCGGTGAAAGTATTGGCTAATACCTCTACTATTAGTGGGCCAGGAAAATTGACCTGTACCTACAGAAGGTGTTACTTCCTGCTGCCGTGTAGATGTCCGACCAGATGCAAGGTGGGAGGTAGCAGGCTCCTGTTCAGGCACACTTCCGCCAGGTACTACAATTACTTGCCCAACCTCTAAATTAAAGGGATGAAAAAGATAATTAAAGTCAACAATACTCTGAGGAGCAACATCATACTTATTTGCTAGACTCCGAACTGTATCTCCCTTCTCAACAGTATGAAGAATCCCACTTACAGGAGGAATAGTTAATTTCTGACCCGGCTTAATATAATTAACATTTCCCAAGTCATTTACATATCGAATACTAGCAATGCTAACCTTAAACTGATCACCAATAGAAGATAGGGTATCTCCCTCCTTGACAACATATTCAATCGGGTCACCTGAAGGAGTATTTGTAAAAGATACGGGAGAAGAACTTACCGAATGAGCAAGTATATCACCATCTTTGTCAAAAGCTGTGTAAATACTCTTACTTCGAACTAAACCTGTTCCACCAAGCACAAAAACTCCCAGAGCAAAAACAAGAATTCCAAACCTGGTTACAGGTGCAAACAAACGACCACCACCCCACACTAGATTCTGCACCAAATATTGCTTGCAATCTTTACCAAAACAATACAAAAATTTAACCCCAGAAAAAGGTGCTAAAGCTAGTATCCGCAGTTTCCTTCCCAAAAACTGGACTAAAAAATAACAAAAAACAAAGAAGTCAGAAGAAAAGGAAGAGGATCTGGAATTTTCAAGACCAAAAAGAATCAACTGCTGCCGCCCTAGTTCCTCTACCTCTCGTTCTCCAATTAACAATATCTGAGGGAGCTTTGACAGCAATTTCTCAAGTTGTAGAAAAGTACCTTTCTTCTTCCTAAAAAAGGACTTGTTGGTACTCATATAAAAGCTTCAAAACAATAAACAGAGGCGCGTATTTTATACCATAAAACCAGTTATTTTTCAAAAAAAAAGAAACGAGGTAAAGGGGAAAAATTACATTCTCTCGTGGAGAGTCTCCAAAAACTCTTCATTGTTCTCAGTTTTCTTAAGGCGATTTAGAACAATTTGGGTAGCCTCACCTTCAGAAAGAGTATCCACCATCCGTCGCAGCCTATACACGTTTTCCAACGCATCCTCAGGCAATAAAAGCTCCTCGTGCCGCGTCTGAGACTTCTTTATATCAATAGCAGGAAATATTCTTCGCTCAGCTAGCTCGCGGTCTAAGTGAAGCTCCATGTTTCCCGTACCCTTAAATTCCTCGTAAATCAGTTCATCCATTCTAGAACCAGTTTGAACTAGAGCTGTAGCCAAGATAGTTAAAGAACCAGCATCCTCAAAATTTCTTGCTGCCCCAAAAAAATGCTTAGGTGGGTACAAAGCTTGCGGATCAAAACCGCCAGAAAGGGTTCTACCTGAGGGGGGTAAAACAAGATTATAAGCACGGGCTAACCTGGTTATACTATCAAGTAAAATAATTACATCTTCGCCTGCCTCAGCTCGCCTTTTCGCTATTTCTAAGGCAAATTCTGCAGTCTTAGTATGATCCTTCGGGTGTTCATCAAAATTGGATGCGTGCACTTCCCCATCAACACTCCTTCTCATATCAGTTACCTCCTCCGGACGTTCTCCAATTAATACCACCATCAAACCTACATCATCCGCATAATTCTCTTCTATTCCATTTGCAATGTCTTTCAAAAGCCAAGTCTTCCCTGCATAAGGCGGGGAAACAATTAAACCACGCTGCCCACGTCCCACCGGAGAAAACAAATCCACAATACGAGTAGTTAAAATATCAGGATCTGTCTCTAACTTAAGCCACTCATCGGGAAAAACTGGGGTTAGATCTTCAAATTTTGGTCGTTCCGAAGCTTTCTCTGGATCTTCCGACTCAACCTTATCCACCCGCAAGAGAGATAAATACCGTTCCCCTTCTTTTGGAGGTCTCCCTACGCCCGCAACTTCGTCCCCAGTCCTTAACCCAAACCGCCTTATTTGCGAATCAGAAACATAAACATCTCGAGGCAAATCTTTATCCTCGGGCGGTTTTGTCTGGTGCAAAACACCAAAATCCCCGCGAATTTCCAGAACACCTTTAACTGGGAAGGTGTTTTCCCCGCCAAAATCCCGATAATTATTTCTGTTGTTATTATTGTTAGAATTCTTAGCCATAAATGGTAAGTAGTAGGAAACAACAATCCATAAGATAAAAACCAAAATATTCCACCACTAATAATCAAAATACGCTAAAACGTATTAAGAAAGGGAAGAACGATCAATCAAGAGGTTATGATCTACACCTAAACTAGCACACGCCCTGATACCTGTCAAACCCAAAAAGGGGAAGGCAAGGTTACCTGCAAAAAATAAGCCAACTTTAACAAGATAAGCACTGCCCCCACTTACCTTGAAAAGTTAGCAAAATAGCAGTAACTAACTTGCCCTCCCTTTTCCAGGCGCAAGTTTCTCTAACCAAGCACGATTCCGGAAGGGAGAGGATAGGCCCTGCCCAATACCTACCCTCCCCATTCCGAATCCGTCCTGCAAAAGAAGATAATTACTGCTGCCTGTTATTAATTATACCTCAAGCTACCTAATTTTTCTACTCCACGCCCAGGAGCACTTTCGAAGCCCCCAACCAGTAATAACCATTCCCACAGCAATTAGCAATAAACCTAAACTGTCGGCACCCGCCTCGGGAAGTTCTTTTACCTCCCTTTCCACCTTCGCAGCTTTGATCTCTGGTCCGTTTATCCAAACTTGGGTGTGATCATCATCTATACGATCACTATCCTCGTACAAAGTAGCAACATTCTTCTGCATCCTATCAGTAAAGGGAAGGTCTTCCTCGTCAAAAACTTTTGAAATATAATCCAAGCTGATCTCTTCCCCTGCTTTTACAGTCCCAAGGTCGAATTTTATTTTACGATTATCAGAATCCCAATCCCCATCTCCCTTTTCCCAAGAAATATATGTTGGTGCTTCATCCTTAACTGTTACATTGTGTGCGTCGGCATTACCCTTATTCCTAACAACAATCTTGTACTCTACTAACTCTTCGGGATCAAAAAGATGCGTATCTTTATCAATACTTTCGTACCAATCATCTGTATCCTCCCATTTTACAAATTTTTCAATTTCAAGATCTGTTACTTTTTCTTCTTTTTCAAAACAAACATCAACTGCTGCTTCACCATAAATCCAATTTGGGTACTCATTAGCCTTAGCCTGGGCAACATTTGTATATGTTACACAGTCCTCCAACTCTTTTTCATCGATACGCGTATCAAATACAATAATTGCGTTGTAACCCTCCCCTGAAGAAAGTTTCCCAAGATTAGCCTGAGAAACCCCCCCCTCCCCCGTAATCCAACTATCCGCAAGCTTCTTAAACCCATTGCTGTAAGGAGTGGAGTATTCCGAACTCCCCTTAATATAAGTCAGACCTGCGGGGAGGCTATCTGTAATCAAAACATCATTAAGTTCACTGCCTCCCGTATTCTTCACTACAATTTGGAACCTGACACGGTCTCCAGCATCTGCCCACACAGATTTGTGCCATTTGCCATCCGCTTGCGTAACATTCGCAACCTCTTTACTAATAGTCATATCCGCAGTTTTATTTGAAACATATGCCTTAAAACTTATATAAACTGTGGAAATACTTTCTACAGAGCCTAGGTCCACCCCATCTTTAAAAAGCTCATCCGGATTGGACCACTCATAAGGAGTTTTGGAAACATTGGAGGGCAAATTACCGTTAGAAGTAACAATTACACCGTGCTCAGGAATAAACACTAAATCCTGATTAGAAGGAACTACCACTTTTGCACTATCCCGAACATCATTTTCTGAAGAATTAATGTAAGTCTTGGCAACCAACTCATACTTACCGTTAGCAACAATCTTGGAATCATCTAGATCAACACGAACGCGCACATCCTCTGCGCTGGTATTCTCAGCACCAAGGTGCACCATTGCCATAAACTGAATTGCTTCGCCCGGCTTAGCATTAATCTCGCTACTATATTCAGTCTCGCCTTGGGTAATATTTGCAGCACGAAAAACATTGGAACTGTCCTCAATCACACCTCCTGAAGCATCAGCCTCCACCCCCAAAGTAGCGACCTCACGGGCAACAAACAAACCAAAACCAAAAAGAACTGCAAAAGCAACGGTAGTTTTAACAAATTTCTTTATTTTCATAATTATTTTTAACCAATAAAAAGTCTTCTTTCGCTAAAAGCTAAATTTTTTAACTTCCAATGAAAGAAGGGCGGTTAGACCGCTTTTGCAGGCTAACTACCCATCTCTCTCCTCATAACTGTCATGGCTGCGGCGGGGTTGCCGTGGGGTTCGGGGCCGGTGTATCCACCACAGGTGGGACAGGTGTTGAAGTTGCCAGCACTGGCGTGGGCGTGGGCGGTGCGTCAGTCGGACGCGGAGTCGGTGTCTTCTCCGGCTGCGCCGTTGCTGTTGGTACACTCGTCGCCGGCTGTGGCGACGGGGTAGGACCAGGTGTGGTCGTATCCTTAGGCGTAGGCGTCAGCCTTTCTTTTGTCGGCGTTACTGTAGGCCTAACCGTCGGCGTTACCGTCTTCACAGGAGCCGGGGTTCTTACTTCCGGTACCCGCGGAAACCTGTTAGCACAAAGGAGAAGCCAATAAGCTTCCTGCTCCTCCCCATCACAAACCAAGGTCACCCGCACTGCAGGTGCGCCGCGCAACGCAGCGCTGCTCACCCCAGCAAAACTCCCCACTTCCGAGCGCCCGGCCAGATCGTAGTAATTAATCAGAGAAGACTCCTCTGTAACTACCACCAAATCCAACAGTTTTACCTGGCAACCGCTTTCCCGCTCTACGAGCCTGATAAGCTCACTTTGCCACCAACCGCCTCCCTCCATCTGTCTCCCCGCATTCATCTGGGGAAAATCCCGTTCGAAAGAGACTTTGATCCTCTCCATCAGGCGAATCGCCTCTTCGGAGAGATTTTCAAAACCCAAACGGGACTCGAGTTGCCACAAAGTTTTGATTGCATTAAAGCGATCTCCACTTTGAAACAACCCTTCCGCCAGAGGAACACTTGCCGGGGTAGGTGTGGGGGACATGGCTGTGGGTGTGTGCGTTGCGGCTTCTACCATCCGCGTAACCTCACGCGTAACCTCCGTTTCCTCAGTAATCACCCATGGTGTTTGGGTGGGTACTGTGGGTGTTACGTCCGGAGCAATCCTTCTGTAACAACCAGAAACGGAGATAGCTGCCACAAAAAATACCATCGCTATTATTAAAAGTGCTTTTCTCATTTCCTCCCTCCTTGCACTTATTTACACACGAACAGTAAATAACGAATTTAGAAGCTCTAAATCCTTTTTACCACAGGGGCTAAGAGTTGTCAAGCCCTATATCTGAAGATATCCACAAAATTTAACTGTCTTGTAGTTTTACTATGTGAGTTTTTTAGTTTTTTTTATTTCACGATTTCGGATTCAGTGATATTAAAAAGGAGAAATGGAGAGTAACAAACTTGCCGACAGGCAGGTCTAGTCTCTAATTACTAATCCAACAACGCGGGGGATGAGCTATTTGTTACTGGCTACTAGCTACTAGCTACTAGTTACCAACCTACTCGCTGAGAGTTGCAAATATCATTTGCCCCGCTTCTGTCTGCAAACTCCTAGTAACTTCCGCTTTCACCTGATCCCCTATCTTTTCTTCGCCTCCCTCAACCACAATCATAGTACCGTCTTCCAAGTATCCAACGCCTTGTCCTTCTTCCTTTCCCGGTTGAATAAGTTTAATAGTTAAAGTTTCCCCCGGAACAAAAGGAATTCTTAACGCATTAGCTAGCTCGTTAATATTTAAAACCTCAACACCAGTAACTCTAGCTGCTTTGTTTAAATTAAAATCAATAGTTAAAAGAAGAGCTTCTCGCCTTTTTGCAAGAGAAATTAATTTGCGGTCAATATCTTTTCCCTTAATATCACCCGACCATACTTCAAAAAGCTCTCCTTTTTTCTTTCTCAACTTTTCCAAAACTTTTAAGCCTCGCCTACCCTTTTTCCTCCGAATATCGTCCTCTGAATCAGCAACATCTTGCAGCTCTTCAACAATAAATCGAGGAATAATAAATCGTTGGGGCAAAAAGCCTGCTTCAACAATATCCAAAACACGCCCATCAATAATGACAGAAGTATCTAAAACTATACCGCCTAACTCTTCTTCACATTCCGAATCAGATTCCTCCGCTTCTTCGGAAAGAGTAAAGAGTTCCCTCTCTCTAAACCTAGTTAACTGCTCTTCCCAAAACCTAGTTAAGTTTTCCATAACTATTTTACCAATTAGTCCATGGAACCATCTTGAAATTTGTAAGGCAATAATTGGCAAAATAAGAACACTAAAGGCACCTAGAGCAAAAGCAATAATAGTGGGAAAAAGTTGCGGAATTCCAAATAAAACAATTTGAGAAGGGTATTTATGCGTTACAACATATCCCAAAGTCGCAGTTGCCACTCCTAAGAGAGTACGAAGTATTATAGATGATAATTTCATAAAAATAAGTCCTAAAAATTAATCCCTGAATCAAACTAAATGTAGTTTACAAAGATATACCACTTTTTGAAAGTGCTTCCTTTACACTTGATACCTCTGGCGGTGCTATAATTTCACTAAAACCCAAACGCTTACCTTCTTTTTCACGTCGCCCCTTTTGGGCAACATTGCGTAGCTCACCAGAAAGCCCCACTTCCCCAAAAGCACAAATTTCTGGTGAAATAACAGATTCGGAAACTGCTGAAGAAAGAGCCAAAACTACTCCTAAATCCGCGGCAGGTTCAGAAACCCGCATCCCCGCTGCAACATTAACATACACATCCTGATTCTGTAAGCTAAGCCCAACTCGCCTTTCCAACACAGCACACAAAAGCTCCAACCTCTTATTGCTGAAACCAGAAGCAGAACGGCGAGGGTATTTAAATTTGGTGGGTGCTGCCAATGCTTGTATCTCAACCAAAACTGGCCGAGTCCCTTCTAATGTAGCAGTAACAACAGAACCAGGTGAGTCTTTATTTCGCTGGGAAAGGAAAAGAACAGAGGGATTCTCCACTTCCTCCAAACCACTTTCCCCCATCTCAAAAACACCTACCTCAAAACTGGAACCAAATCTATTCTTAGAAGCTCGAAGAATACGGAAGGTATGAAACTTGTCACCCTCCAAGGTAAAAACACCATCTACTAAATGTTCTAAAACCTTTGGTCCTGCTACACCACCAGCTTTAGTAACATGACCAACCAAAATAATAGGTGTATTACTTCTTTTTGCTAGCCGTCTTAATCTTTCGGAACTTTCCCTAACCTGCCCTAAACTACCGGCACCACCAGAAAGATCCTCAGTAGTAAGGGTCTGCACAGAGTCTACAATAACCAGGCTAAAGTTATGCTTTGAAAGGTGGCTCACAATTGCATCAACATTGGTTTCCGGAAGCAACTTTAGAGGAGAACCAACAATTCCAAGCCGTTTTGCCCGGGAATTGATCTGCACAGGTGACTCCTCACCACAAATAAAAAGAACTTCTTCTTCCCTAGCAGCTACGGAATGCGCCAACTGCAAAAGTAATGTGCTCTTCCCAATCCCCGGCTCCCCTGCCAGTAAAGTAATTGATCCGGGAACTATTCCACCACCGTACACACGGTCAAACTCAAAAATACCTGTTTTGCTGCGCGAAAAATCACTTTGAATATCATCTATACTGCAAATCTTACTAGCAGGTACTGAAGAAATATTGTCAGAATTATTTTTCCCTGGGGAAATAACCTCTTCAGCTAAAGTATCCCAATTTCCGCATTGACTACATTGTCCCTGCCACTTGGGAAACTTGGCACCGCAAGATTGGCAAACAAAAACTGTCTTAGTCTTTGACATAATAGTAATCTAGAACATCAGACGTTCACACAAGAGTTATTTTTTTATCTCCTTCTCTTTTGCGTCCTTCAACTCTTGTAATTTGTCTTTAAACTTGCTAATTGTATCCTCAATATCCTCTTTCATTCGATAAACAAAATCTTTACCTTGGGTAGGTTCCAACTTCTCAGCCTCTTTCCTTGCTTTTTGACGTGCTGCACGTATTTGCTGCTTTGCCTGTTCAATTCTCTCGTTGAGATCTCGCAACAAGGAATCTCGCCTTTCAGCTGTCAAAGAGGGAAATTTTAACCTAACTCCAGATTGATCAGCTACAGGAGACGCACCAATGTCAGCCTGGTAGAGCGCTTTCTCTAATTCTTTCAAGTTGTTTTTGTCCCAAGGCTCAATATACAATTCTGAAGGACCTACTTTCCGAATAGTACCAATCTCCTTAATAGACATCTCTGAATCATAAACTTCTACCGGAATATCTTCCACCAACTCAGCATTTACTAAACCTGTTCTTAACTTTGCGACATCCTCTCTTACCTTATCAAAAATACTCTCCAGGTTACTTTCCAGATTGGAAATTATTCGAGACATATATCTATCGCCCCCTTTCTAGCTCGAACCTTAACTAAGTCACCCTGGGTAATTTCGCCGCTAACAATCTTCTCCGAAACTGGAGCTTCAATTTGGTTCTCAATTACACGTTGCAGCGGGCGTGCTCCGTATTCCTTACTGTAACCCAATTTAGTCAACAGCTTCTTAGCAGCTCCAGTTATCTTTAATTCTAAACCTCGAGAATTCATTCTTTCCCTAAGCTCGTCTATACGTAAATCAACAATTTTTATCAGGTCACCCTCACTAAGAGACCGAAATACCAAGATATCACTAAACCGGTTCAGGAACTCGGGTCGAACTTGCTTCTTTAAGTTTTCCAATAAGCGTTCCTTCGTGTTCTCGTACTCAGTTACTTCCCTTTGGTCAGCAACAAAACCCAACTCTCCCTTATTTATCAGCTCGGCACCAACATTTGAAGTTAAAATAACAATAGTATTACTAAAGTCAGTCACGCGTCCCTGGCCATCGCGCAGTTCGCCTTCTTCCATTATTTGTAAAAGCAAATTTAAAACTTCAGGATGAGCTTTTTCCATTTCATCAAACAATACTATATTGTAGGGTTCTTGCCTTACCCGTTCTGTAAGCTCCCCACCTTGACCAAAACCAACATAGCCAGGAGGTGCTCCTATTAGTCTAGAGGTAGTGTGGCGTTCCCTAAATTCACTCATATCAAAACGGACTAACCTATGGGAACTGCCAAAAAGAAATTCTGCTAAAGCCCTAGCCAATTCTGTCTTACCAACCCCTGTGGGTCCTAAAAATAAGAAAGACCCAATTGGTCGACGGGGATCAGTAAGACCAACCCTACTACGCCGCAATGCTTTAGCCAAAGAATGGACAGCGTGATCTTGCCCTATCACTTGAGACTTCAAAATATCTTCCATATTTTCAAGTCGCTTCTCCTCATTTAACCTTAAATCCATTAATGGGATCCCAGTTTTCTTAGAAATTACAGACGCAACCATTCCCTTTTCAACCGAAACGCGTTCCTGTAAAGAATTGAAATCGTCAAGCTTCTCTCTCAAAATATTCTTTCGTTCCCTTAGATCCAAAGCATGGTCCCACTTCTGTTTCTCCATGGCTTCTTCTAAATCGGAAGTAACTTCCCGCAACCCAGAACGGGCCTTCCTATATTCTCCTTGCATAGATTCTCGAACTCGAACCTCCGCTCCTAAATCATCCAAGACCTCTACAGCTTTATCTGGAAAATATTGATTAGGCATGTACCGGTTGGTGAGATTTATGGTTTCTTCTATAACACCCTCATTGTAGGCAACACCATGATAATTTTCCAATTGGGAATAGACTGTATTTAGTATTTGTAAAGTTTCTTCTGGGGAGGGTTCTTTAACAAGAACGTACTCCAACCTCCGAATTAAAGCTTCATCAAACTCCAAGTGCTTATTATAAGACTCGGTTGTGGTAGCACCAATAATTTGAACTTTTCCTAGTGTTAAGGCATCTTTGAGAACATTCACCAAGGAAGATGATATTTCAACAATGGAGCTTTTACCCATCAGATAGTGCAAATCATCAATAAACAAAATAACATCACCAACTTCCTCAACCTCAGCTAAAAGTGAGGAAAATCCGGTTTCCAAACCCTTTCGAGGTGACAGCGCGCCCAAGAACCGGGGGAGCTCAAACCGAACAATTTTTTTATCCATTAATTGAGTTGGGACTTCTTCTCGAGCAATCTTAGCTGCCAAGCTTTCCACAAGGCAGGTTTTCCCCACACCACTTTCACCAACCAACACTGGACTGTTCTTTTCCTTTCGCAAGAGAATTCTCTCCAGTTGAGACAAAATTCCCGAACGCTCAAACAACGGACCAACAGACCCCTCTCGGGCAAGCTGAACAAGATCTGTCCCAAATGAATCCAAAAGAGGAGTGTTACTAGACATGTCCTTTTGAAGTTCCGGTGTTGGAATTCCAGAAAGGTTACGTATCTCCTCTCTTGCAAAACCCAAGTGTTTGGGAGAACGAAGCCTTATAAGACCCAACAGAAGATGTTCTGTCCCTACATATGAACTTTCCAGTCTCCTTGCCTCATCGTACGCAATACCTACCAAATCCTTTAACTCAACAGGGTCGTTTGTCCACTCCCATTTATCAATATAAGTATCAAACATTTTAGGTACTGGTCCCCTATCCACTTCTCTTAAAATATTTAAGAAATCCTGAGGCGAAACCGCGCTTGAGGAAGTACTGCTTAAATCGCGGCTCTTTAGAAGGACACTTGTTGCTCTCTGCGTAATTTTTCTAAGTGGCATTTGTAAAAATCTGAAAACCTTATTCCCCAGCCTCTTCAACTTGCCGTAAACTTAAACCCAATCGCTGTTCTTCCGGTTTAAATTCAATTATTTTTGCCGTTACTTTTTCTCCAGTAGAAAGGGGTCCAAGAGTCTCAGAAACATGAATCAATCCTTCAACACCCTCCTCAAGTTCCAAAAAAGCTCCATAAGGTGTAACTTTACTAATTTTACCAGTAACTAGGTCACCAGCCTGATAATTATCTCTGACCTTTTCCCACGGATTTGGCTTCAACGCCTTAATACTTAGCGAAATTCTCTCCTCATCTGTGTCAAAAGAAAGTACTTGAACATTTACCCGGTCTCCCACATCGTATGTCTCGCCAGGATCAGAAACCTTGCTCCAAGAAATTTCTGAGACATGTACTAGACCCTCCACATTAGAACCCTCAAGTCGAACAAAAAGACCAAAGGGCACTATACCTGTAACAATACCCACCCGAGTCTCGCCCTCCTCCAATTCTGACCAAAAGCTCTTCGCCTGCTCCTTACCCTCTTTTGCCATTGCTTTTTTCTCAGAAAGAACCACCCGTTCCTGCTCAGGATTCATTTCAATTATTTTAACCACCAAGTTCTCACCAACTAAACTAGAAAGTACTGCTTCCTTCCCACTAAGTTCTCCATGCGCTCTGTTTGTTTCATCCACAGGAAAATGCGACCAATCCAAGTGGGAGATGGGCAAGAACCCATCCAAATCACTAGTAAGCTCCACAATTAACCCCCCCTCATTATAACTGGTAACCCGAACATCAAACCGCTCCCCATTCTCATATTTCTCTCTAAGATCGCGCCATGTACGCTCATCAGATGCATCACGTACTGATAAAACAACCAAGCCTGATGAACCCCGCCTTTGTATAACCTTAGCTAGAACGCGGTCGCCTTCTGAAACTTTTTCAAAATCACCTTCAAAATCGTCAGCACTAACCAAGCCCTCCGATTTTGCTCCAATGTCTAAAAAAAGAGCTCCCTCATTCTTCTTTATAACCTTACCCTCTACCACATCACCACGGTTATACCGTTTGGGTAGAAACTCTTCCTTTTCTAACAATTTTTCTAAATTAGCAGCTACCATAACAAAAATATTTTACCGCAAAAACCCTTTGACTTCAATGTTCAGCAACAAAAAAAGCGCCCACTCGGGCGCTAGCACGGATAAACTACGCAATAGCTTACTTCACTACCCTCACTAATATTCAAAAGCAAAAATGTCCCGGCGTCGACCTATTTTCCCCTGCCACAAGGGCACAGTATCTTCAGCGCTAGAGAGCTTAACTTCCGAGTTCGGAGTGGGATCGGGTGTTTCTTCTCTGCTAAAGACACCGGGACACTATTACTTCCAAATTTCTCTTGCATTAGATCTAAATAGCAGTTTTCTAAATTGTAAAACCCGTAAAGGATACTCAATCCTTCGGTCATTAGTACGGCTCGGCTAGGATGCGAATCGGTCGCAAATTTAAAAATAGCAAATAAATGCAAATGGAAGGAAAATTTCCTTTCTTATTCGCAAAAATTCGCAGAATTAAATTCGCGTATATTCGCTATCCGCACACTCCTTGCGGAGCTTACACCTACCGCCTATCAACCTGGTAGTCTTCCAGGGACCTCTCACCCGCCCGCAGGGCGGGCTTACCGATTTACGCCGATTGGAAACGGATTAACGCCAATACAATATCAGCGAAAATCAGCTACAAATCAGCGAGTATCAGTAAGCCTGTCCTACGGACAGGCTACGGTTTTTAATCTTGGGAAGGGCTTCCCGCTTAGATGCTTTCAGCGGTTATCCTCAACAAGCGTAGCTACCCAGCGATGCTTTAAAAAACAGCTGGTGCACTAGAGGCTTGCCCCTTGTGGTCCTCTCGTACTGACAAGAGATTCCCTCAAAAACCGAACGCCTGCACCGGATAGGGACCGACCTGTCTCACGCATATAAACCTCCTATCACTAAAAGTATGGACTATACCTTCATCCCGAATTCGCCAACTGGCGAACGGGAGATTGGCGTATTATGGCAACCTAAGTTGCCATCTCTCTAAAACTTAGAGAAGTCTCTACGGGGCTAAAGCAAACCTTTTTCTTTCAATGACAAAGCTACTTTCTTACTGGTCACCGTTCGTTTTTGTGAATAATTCAAATCCTCAAATTTATCAATCAATTTGGCTAAAGCCAAAAAGTCCTCTGGCGAATTAATATCTTCCTTTCGAGACAATATTTCTTCCAAAAGACATAATCGCCTTCGCTTAAGAACCAGATAATCACGGACAATGGCAATAAGACTACGCAAACCAGCTACATCACCAATCGTATACTCCACAATACCGTCTTTTCGGTATCGTAAGTAACCAATATTTAACAGATTTTGGATATACTCAAGAACCCTTACTTGGTTCTTTTTCTGATAAAAGACAATGTATGGCGCAACCTGAAAATTATATCGATAATCTTCATTCGGTTTAAGCCTTACATAAATGCTTCCATCAGCATCCAAAAAACCTGCGATATAAGCTTTTTCCGCTGTAGTCATCACAGAATAAGGTACACTTAGCTTCCCTCGATATTATCCTAGCGCACGACAGGTTATTGTGCAATTAGGACTCCATCGATATGAGCCAATTTCTCCATAGGGAATTACTTCCCTAGGCCGCCGTTTCTCGATTCGTAAAGGGTTCAGACGGTTCAAAGGCCAAATACCTTCAGCCACTGAACGGTCTGAACCCAGCTCACGTACCCTTTTAATTGGCGAACAGCCAAACCCTTGGGACCTTCTTCAGCCCCAGGATAGGATGAGCCGACATCGAGGTGTCGAACCGCGCCGGCAATACGGACTCTCGGGCGCGACTAACCTGTTATCCCCGGGGTAACTTTTATCCGTTGTCTCCGGGCCACTCACATGGCTTCGGAGGGTCGCTAAGCCCAGCTTTCGCTACTGTTCGACCTGTCAGTCTCACAGTTAGGCTCCCTTGTGCCTTTACACTAACCACCCGATTTCCATCCGGGCTTAGGGAACCTTTGGGCACCTTTGGTACTCTTTAAAAGGCGACCGCCCCAGTCAAACTACCCACCAAGCGGTGTCCTCCCGCCAGATAATGGTCAAGAGTTAGACTTAGCCTCTGGAAAGGGCGGTGTCTCATGGGCGGCTCCTCCCGACCCAGAAGTCGGGATTCATAGCCTACCGCCTACGCTTCGCTAACCAGACACTAACCCAACACTAAGAGGTAGTAAAGCTCCACGGGGTCTCTCTGTCCTGGTGCAGGAAATCCGCATCTTCACAGATATTTCAATTTCGCCGGGTCGATGGTCGAGACAGTGCCCCACTCGTTACGCCTTTCGGACGGGCCGCCAATTAAGCGGCAAGGGATTGCGCTACCATAGGACGGTTATAGTTACCGCCGCCGTTCACCGGGGCTTCAATTTCTCGCCCGCAGGGCGAGCCCACCGATTAACACCGATCATAGCCTATTAACGCCGATAAAAATCAGCGGAAATAGCTATCCATCAGCGGAAATCAGTAGACTTGTCCTGCGAACAAGTCCTTTTAACCTTCCGGCACTGGGCAGGCGTCAGCCCCTATACATCCCCTTACGGGTTAAGCAGAGACCTGTGTTTTTGATAAACAGTCGGCAGGGCCTTTTCACTGCGATCCCGATAAATCGGGACTGGGCTTTTCCCTAAGTTACGCCCATAATTTGCCGAGTTCCTTAACCATCGTTCTCCCGTCGCCTGTGGATACTCACCTCGCCCACTAGTGTCAGTTTTCGGTACGGACACCTTTAGCACTTCCTAGAGGCTTTTCCTGGGAGCTTAAACCAGCCAACTCGCTTTTGACAGCTCGTCATCACAGCTCGGTTACTTCACGCTAAATGCATGAAAACGGATTGGCGGATTTACCTACCAATCCTACCTTGCTGTTTAAACCTCCTCCGATAAATCGGAAACGGCTTAGCTTTTCAAGCTCCGTCCCCCCATTGGTAATAACCACGCTAAGCGTGGTAGAACGCACTAAAGGTGGTACAGGAATATTAACCTGTTGTCCATCACCTACGCCTTTCGACCTCAGCTTAGGACCGACTAACCCTCCGCTGATATGCATTGCGGAGGAAACCTTGGGCTTTCGGCGTCCCGGAATCTAACCGGGATTATCGCTACTCATACCGGCAGTCTCACTTCCATACGCTCCAGCCAAATTTACATTTGACCTTCACAGCAGAATGGAACGCTCCCCTACCCCTCGCCCCCTGGGCGAGAAAATCCCAAACGTTTGGAGCTTGGAATTTGTTGCTTGGAATTTCCTTGTCCAAGGGACAAGGCCGCGGTTTCGGTATCGGGCTTGAGCCCCGATAAATTTTTGGCGCAAAGCTACATAGCCCTCCCGATAAATCGAGAAGGATAGACTAGTGAGCTTTTACGCACTCTTTAAAGGATGGCTGCTTCTAGGCCAACCTCCTAGCTGTCTAAGTAACTTCACTACCTTTACCACTTAGCCCGAATTTAGGGACCTTAACCGTCGGTCTGGGCTGTTTCCCTCTTGACCATGGAACTTATCTTCCATAGCCTGACTACCTGCCAAAGTGAGTGATATTCGGAGTTTGGTTGGGGTTGGTCCCTTTCGGTCCCAAGCCCCATCCAGTAGCTCTACCCTCACTCACTAAGCAAGCGCTATGCTTAAACATATTTCGGGGAGAGCCAGCTATAACCAGGTTCGATTGGCATTTTACCGCTAGCCACAAGTCATCCAACAGTTTTGCAATACTGACTGGTTCGGGCCTCCTTTCGACTTTCATCGAAACTCACCCTGCTCATGGCTAGATCACCTGGCTTCGGGTCTCCTCACTGATACTAAGGCCCGTTTAAGACCTGCCCCCGTAAACGGGGAACTTGGTTTCCCTACGCCTACGCACCTTAAGTGCTTAAGCTTGCATCAGTTAGGAACTCGCCGGTTCATTCTTCAATAGGCACTACATCACCTCGCCCGCAGAACGGGCGTACAGATTAACGCCGATTGGAAACGGATTCACGCCGACATTATATCAGCGAAAATCAGCCACGATCAGCGAAAATCAGTAAGCCTGTCCTACGGACAAGGCTCTGTAAGCTTGTGAGTGTGTGGTTTCAGGTTCTATTTCACTCCCCTTCCGGGGTGCTTTTCACCTTTCCCTCACGGTACTAGTTCACTATCGGTCACTCGGAGTGTTTAGCCTTAGGAGGTGATCCTCCTAGATTCCCACAAGGTTTCACGTGACTCGTGGTACTCAGGAACCAGCTTGGAAGTTTGGTTTTTTTTGAATACAAGACTATTACTTTCTTTGGTAGCCCTTTCCAGTAGCTTTCTCCTAAAAACCAAAATACTTACTTCCGTTACTGCTGGCCCTACAACACCTCGCCCTCCGGGCGAGGAAATCCAAAATCCAAAATCACAAGTTCCAAACAAATACAAAATTTAAAATCCCAAAATCGGGTTCTCACCGTCTGTCATTTGAAATTTGTCATTTGTAATTTATTTGTTATTTGTAATTTGATTATTGTGATTTCCTTGTCCGAAGGACAAGGTTTGGGCTGTTCCCCGTTCGCTCGCCGCTAGTTAGGGAATGGCCTCGCCCCCTGGGCGAGGAAATCCAAAATCCAAAATCACAAGTTCCAAACAAATCTAAAATCCCAAAATCGGATTTCCACCGTTTGTCATTTGGAATTTGTCATTTGTAATTTATTTGTTATTTGTAATTTGGTTATTGGAATTTCCTTGTCCAAGGGACAAGGTTGGTTTCTTTTCCTCCGGCTACTAAGATGCTTCCCTTCGCCGGGTTGCCACCCCATCTCCGCCAAAAGACGGATCAGAGGCGCTCGCGCTTACACGCGAGCAGGTTGCCCCATTCGGAAATCCCCGGGTAATAACGCTTGTTTGCAGCTCCCCGAAGCTTATCGCAGCATACCACGTCCTTCCTCGGCTCCAAGTGCCTAGGCATTCGCCACACACCCGTAGTTAGATTGAGTATCCTATACGGATTTTACAATTTGTTTCCTGCTATTTAGTTTTCAAAGAGCGAACGAAATGAGCTCTGCAGCCCCGAACTTACCGGTCTGCCGGTATAGTTCTGGGGCAAGGTGCCATCGCCGAAGGCGATGTTGAACAGCCCACTCGTTCTCAAGCTGCCCCGAACCACGCTGGGTTCAGGGCACCCTGACATATTGAACTAAAAAAAAATAGTTCTCGTCAAGGCCTGCCCCGACGGAAACCGACGAAGTCGGTTTTGGATGTCGGGGTGGTGGAGCTGGTGGGATTCGAACCCACGACCCTCACATTGCAAATGTGATGCGCTAAGCCACTGCGCCACAGCCCCTCAATAAAGCTCTAAATTCGTCTCCGAATTTAGTAAGCTGAGTTAGTTTCGAGGGTTGCCGAGAAACTACAATAAGCCATCAAACTCTTCCGAGAATTTGAGCTGGCGAATTAGTTTCGAGGTTTCCGAGAAACCTCAATGAAACTCCGCGCTCGGCGTGCCGATTCGAAGGGTCTCATCCATATTTAGTTTTCAGTTCCAGAAAAAACTACCTAAAAGAAAGCAAACCTAGAAGTACCTAACAAACGGGTAGGATTTAAAATTAGTTGTAATCTAGATTTCATAGGTTAGTTTTTCTCCGGAAATTGCTCCCTAACACAAAGCGTAAGAACGCTTCCTACGGGGCACCCTGACATATTGAACTAAAAAAAAATAGTTCTCGTCAAGGCCTGCCCCGACGGAAACCGACGAAGTCGGTTTTGGATGTCGGGGTGGTGGGCTGTCCAGGACTCGAACCTGGGACCTCCTCCTTATCAGAGAGGCGCTCTAAGCCGCCTGAGCTAACAGCCCCTAAAAGAGATCATCACTGAAAGAAGAAGGATAATCACTGAAAAATTCCGTGATAATCCACTCTTTTATCCGTGATTATCTCTGCCTTAACAGCCAAAAAGTGGAAAGAGCTTTATTATCCTTCCAATCCAGTCCCACCAACCAGCGGGATCAGATTAATGGAAGGTCAGTGCTAGATTTCAAAGCTTATCTAGCAAACTTAACCACTTTGCTCGTGAGAAGCAAAGTTTTTAACTCCTACCGCAGATTTATCGGCGGTTATCCGTTATAAATCCGCGTAAATTCGGTAAGAGTTTTATCAAACTCCCTAGAAAGGAGGTGATCCAGCCGCAGATTCCCCTACGGCTACCTTGTTACGACTTATTGTTAATTGCTGAGCCTGCCTTCTCCCAAGCTAAACTCGGGATTCGGGCATTCCCAACTTTTCCCAATTGACGGGCGGTGTGTGCAAGACCCGAGAACGTATTCACCGCCGTATGGCTGACCGGCGATTACTAGCGATTCCGACTTCATGGGGTCGAGTTGCAGACCCCAATCCGAACTGAGACCGGTTTTGAGGATTAGCTCGAGGTTACCCTGTCGCAGCCCATTGTACCGGCCATTGTAGCGCGTGTGTCGCCCAGGACATAAGGGCAATACTGACTTGACGTCATCCCCACCTTCCTCCCCGTTTCCGAGGCAGTTTCCTGTGACATCATCCCGATAAATCGGGAGTCTAACACAGAATAGGGGTTGCGCTCGATATGGGACTTAACCATACATCTCCTTTTTCAACTCAATTTAGACTTGAATTTGGACTATACCTTCACCCCAATAATTGGGGGCCGGCGTATAATGCTAAGTTACCTCGCAGTAACAAAACATTTCAGCATAAAGCTTCAGTCTCTACGGGGTCAAGGCACTAACTTATACTCCAAAGAAGGAATTACATAAGGCGAAATAATATCTATTAGCCTTTCCCTACTTTTGGAATAAAAGCAAATTTTACCGTTCGAAGAAATTCTTGCTCTAAGACCAAAACGATTGCTTAGAAGACAAGTAAACCTATTTCTACACCCCGCAGATAATGCATCAAGTGATATGACACACATATCTCTAGAGTAACTCCCATCATCCATAAATAAGACCGCTAAAGATAAAGAATTAAAGCCCAAAGGACTAAAGTTCTTTGGGAAAATCTTTTTCCCGTTTGGGTAAAACTTCTTCCTCAAAGGTTTGAAATATTGTCGTAGCCAAAACCTTAAGGATTTATAAGTTTTTCCCGTTCTCTCGTCGTATCTGTGAACTAAGGATGGTTTACCGTAAGCAAGACTTCGCAACTCAGCATACTTCCAAGATACATAAGCTCGTTCTTTAACAGAGTGCTCAATTTGGATCTTCCCCTTTGGGTAAATATAAGCGTCTCCCACAATAGTACCTGCTAATATCTGTGCTTGTCTGGAAGTAAGCCTAAGTTCTTGATTCTTACGAACAGCGAAAATAATTTGTGCCCGACTTCCCTCGGTATTATCCATCAATTCCAAATTAACTTTAAAAGCAATTGAAATCAATAAGATTTCACCGATATGAGCCGGATTTTACACCTCGATTACTCGAGGAGGTCGCGAGTTTAGGTTCACGACTCGAGCTGACGACAGCCATGCAACACCTGTTCCGCCGTCCCGAAGGAAAGCTCTATTTCTAGAGCGGTCGTCGGAATGTCAAGCCCTGGTAAGGTTCTTCGGTTATCATCGAATTAAACCACACGCTCCACCGCTTGTGCGGGTCCCCGCCAATTCCTTTGAGTTTCAGTCTTGCGACCGTAATTCCCAGGCGGCTCGCTTAACGCGTTAGCTACAATACTGATACCGAAAAACTCGGGACCAATATTTAGCGAGCATCGTTTAGGGCGTGGACTGCAGGGGTATCTAATCCCTTTCGCTACCCACGCTTTCGTGCCTCAGCGTCAGGATAAGCCCAGAAAGCTGCCTTCGCCTTCGGTGTTCTCTCGGAGATCATTGGATTTCACCCCTCCTCCCGAGATTCCACTTTCCTCTGCTTACCTCTACCCTGCCAGTATTCCTAGTCTTTCCTCCGTTGAGCGGAGGGATTTCACAAGGAACTTAACAAGGCGCCTACGCACTCTTTACGCCCAATAATACCGGGCAACGCTTGCCACCTACGTATGACCGCTGCTGCTGGCACGTAGTTTGCCGTGGCTTCTTAACAGGAGTTTACAACCCGAAGGCCTTCTTCCTCCACGCGGCGTCGCTGCATCACCCTTTCGGGCATTGTGCAAGATTCCTGATTGCTGCCTCCCGTAGGAGTATGGCCCTTTTCTCAGTGCCATTGTGGGGGGTCATGCTCCCACACCCCCTACCCGTTATTGCCTTGGTAGGCTATTACCCTACCAACTAGCTGATGGGACGCGGGCCGATCTCCGACCACCGGAGCCTTTAGTCTCGATCCGAGGATCGGGACACCATCGGGTATTATCCCGGATTTCTCCGGGTTACTCCCGTGTCGGAGGCACGTTCCCACGTGTTACTCACCCGTCCGCCACGCTCGACCCGAAGGTCGAGCGTTCGACTTGCATACCTTAGGCACGCCGCCAGCGTTCGCCCTGAGCTAGGATCAAACTCTAAAAATTGAACTTCGCTCTTTCCACTTTTTGATTGTCAAGGTGCGAGCGGTAGCCCCAGCACCATTTGATGCGGGATAAGCAAGTACCGCCGACCACGTGGTTCCGACTTGTCGGAACTTTACGTGGTTAAGATGCAAATTACATGCGAATCTAAATTCTGCGAATTTATACTGCAAATCAAAAATATTTTTCTTATCTCCTATTCGCACAAACACGCACTATTCAAACTCGCACTAAGCAAACCAAGTTCCGACCCGTTTCGAGGTTCGGGGAGAAACCAAAATAGAATATTTCCGCTCTTTTGATTTCTCGGCCAGAGCCTCGAAATTGTTGGTTCCTAAACTCGTTCGGGAACTCGTAAGTAACCATCAAAAAACCCCCGCGAACGGGGGCTCAGCAGCCACATAAAACCCTGTGCATATAGCTACCACAGTTCTTGGAAAAGATTTCCAATTGCTTTAGAACCTCCGTTCATTCTACAAATGATGGTATCAAGATTAACCCAAACTGTCAACACTCAAAACGGGGTTCTAACTATAAAAATAAAGGTTGGTAAAGAGTCTCATACATACCTAAAACTTCTCATAAAGTGATTAAACCTAACTCCTAAGAGAGATAACTCCACCACCAAGAACTGCTTCGCCGTTGTAAAAAACTGCACTTTGCCCAGGAGCAACCCCTCTTTCCCCGTAATCCAAAACAACTTTGGGCTTGAACCTGCTTTGAATAACAATAGTGCCTGGGATAAGTTGACCCTGATGTCTAATCCTAATCATACAATTAAGTTTGTTACCTTCTGGAGGTATAATCCAATTAACATCTTCTAATTTAAATTCATTAACCTCGCTTTCAGCACCACGCCCAACAATTAACGCGTTGCTTTCGTAATCTTTTTCTATTACATACAAAGGAATTCCTTGGTACTTAGTAAGATCATATCCTCTTCGCTGACCATATGTGTAAAAAGGGAGACCATAATGCTTACCAATAATTTCACCGTGCGTATCCTTTACTGGACCAGGCTCAATTTTTGAAGGAATGTACCTCTCCAAAAAGGACCTGAGGCTACCCCCCACAAAACAGACTTCAAAAGACTCTGGTCTTTTGGCAACAGGTAAGTGTTTCTCTCTAGCTATTTTCACTATACCTTCCTTCTTTCTATCACCAATAGGAAACAGAACTTGTTCAAATTGGTTTTGGTCTAATTGCCACAAAAAGTAAGACTGGTCTTTACTCTTATCCCTAGCCATTAACAAATTAAACCTGTTTGAACCCTGCTTTCCTTCAAGGGAACTTTTTATTCTTGCGTAATGACCAGTAGCTAAATATTGGCAACCTCTTTTCTTCGAATGCTCCAAAAGCTTTCCAAACTTAATCCATTTATTACACACCACACAAGGATTTGGAGTCCTGCCTAGCTTATACTCAGAAATAAAGTAGTTTACAACCACCTTCCGGAACTCAACCCGGTAATCTACAACCTCCAGAGGAATATCCAATTTTTTTGCTGTGGCTTGGGCTGATTCTCTTTGTTCATCCATATTATCCAAATGCTGCATAAAAACACCCACCACTTCGTAACCAGCTTCTACCAAAAGATACGCTGCTGTTCCACTGTCTACTCCCCCACTCATTGCTACTACAATTTTTGAATCCTCAGGAATATTCCTCATAACAAAGATATTTTACCATCTAGAGAATAGCCAGGTTAGTACAGCAAATTGGGATGGCTAATTTAATAGTGCGGATTGATACGAATTGATGCGAATGGGAAAGAAGAAACTGGAGACTGGTAACTCGTAACTAGAGACTCGGACCTAGGAGACCTGCAAGGTCTAGCTTGTCTAGTCCTTGGAGGTCTCAGTGGAGGAAGAAAAGATTGAAGAGACTAGAGACTGGTAACAAGAATCTGAAACCTGAGAATCCTACGGGGGCAGTACCACATGAGGTCCCTTCAAATAAAAGAATCTTGTTATAATAAAAGGTACTATGAACCCGCCAACAAAGAAAGAAAAAATCAGATATTTAGAAAAACGATTAGAAAAGTTAAAAAAACAACTGGAAGTAAAGGCGGGTCGCAGTCAATATGCTTTTGAACACGGGGGAGATGGTTGGCATGACAACGCTTCCTGGGAAGGGGTTTGCCAAGATGTGGGTGTCCTCAGCGCTCTAATTAGAAATACCAAAGAGGAGCTCAACAAATTAAAAAAGAGACAGTAACTACCAACTAATAGCACTAACAGGACACGAATTAATTGCCTCTTGAATTTCATCTTCAGAATTACCTTGGGGATCAGCAATAACTGCTTTTCCGTCCTCACCTAATTCAAAAGTCTTCCCTGCAATAACGGTGCACAATCCGCAGCCAATGCAGAGCTCCTTATCAATTTTCAGCTTTCTATCTGGCATTTTTACACCTCCTTTCAAATCACATATACAAATTAAATCAGCCCCTGCTGTTTTTCAAAAAAACTTTTTACCGAAGACCATTTACTACGGACAATAGGGGGAAAATCACGGTTATTCTTAAACCACTCCCGTAAAAATTTTTGAGTCTGCTCGTCACTCATATAACCAGAACCGAAATCCCCATACTCTTTATGTAGAGCACCAATGGCTCGGTCCCGTTCAACTTTAGCTAAAATAGAAGCAGCAGAAACAATAGGATATTTCTCATCTGCTTTGTTCTCTCCAATCAATTCGGGCAATGAACCCGCTACAGAAAAAGCCCCGGGGGCTAGACCTGCCTTGCCAGCAGGCAGGTCTGCATAAGCCCCCGGGGCTTGGGAATGCGGCAGCTTTTTGTTAACAAATTCCCCTAAACCCAACCTGACGGCCTTAACAAAATTAGCTACTCCGTCAGGGTTAGCAGGAACATCAATAATAACCTTGTCTGGTTTAAAACTAGTAATGAAAAAAATAATTTGCTGGAGATCTATTTGGTTTAAACTGAATTCATCAATATCAGCGGGAGAAATTAATTTAACTTCAAAGGAGTTAGCCTTTTCTTTGATCCGGGGAAAAAGTTCCTCGCGCTTTTTGGGAGAAAGATCCTTAGAATCCTTAACCCCTAATTTTTCTAAACAACCAAGAGTACTTTCTTCAAAAACTACCGCTCCAATAGCCATGGGTCCAATCACACACCCCCGCCCTGCCTCATCTATTCCAAGTACTTTCATAACTTAATTTTAACACTTGCGAAACTTTTAAAACATTATCTACGCAAGCTCACATAAAATCAAAACACAGAACAAGAATATAACTCTAGATTTGCCAGTACCAGTAACCTAAAGCCAAAGCAACTGTAGGAGGAAGAATGCAGTTAGAAGAATTATTACATAAAGAAAAAGCAACAACCCCGCAAGAATGTAAAGACCAGGCCCTCGCTTCCCCTCCCAATAGTAAGACATTTTTGGATCCAAAAGCACTTTATAGCGAACTATTCTGTAAACGGCATAAAAACCCAAAAGAGAAGAAAAAAACAATTGAATAGGGACAAGAAGGGAAAGTCCTACTAAAGGACTAATAACAGTAGTAAAAAGGAAGAAAGCACTCCAGACAGGTCCGGCCAAGTTTTCATTACTCTGTTCAAAAAAGAGCATTTCTCTGAGAAACCTCCACCTGATCCTGTTCAAGCCAAGACCTCTTAACCTTTTTTGAAAAGCAAACAAACGATTGCCCCACTCCCTAATTTTTGTGACAAACTTCCATTCCCTTTTTCCAAAAGATGTCAATTCTTCTTCCTCAGCTGTAAGCTCCTCCCGACGCTCTTTCTCTTCCCTCTTCACTACTACCGTATCTATTTCTCCCGCCTCAAATTGAAAAATTTTAGCAAGAGCCCCGTAAATTAAACTTAGAAGAAAAGCAACAAAATTAACCACACTCACCAAAATCCTGAAAAGGAGAGGTAAAGCAAAAAAGGCTAAAAACACCAAACCAATAATCCGGAGGCGGTCCCTATTACAAACCAAAAACCGTATTTCTGGAGAATATGTAGGATCTGTATACACTGTGGCACAGTCCAGTTTTCCGATTTCACTCCACCCCTGCCATAAAGTTTGTGCTATTTCCCTCAGCTCTTGCTGGAAAGCAGCAAAATCAAAATCCAACTTAAGCCACAAAAGTTTTTCAAAGTCTATAGCCATAGGATACTAAAAAATCTAAGGTAGCTGCTCAAGAAGCTTTTCCCGTGACAAAAGGCCTTCCTGACAACCAACTTCCGAAATAACAGAAGCAGCATTAGTGTTACCCCACTGAAGAGATTCTTTAAGACTCTTGTCTTCAACCCAAGCAGAAAGAAACCCTGCAGAAAATGCATCCCCAGCACCCGTCATCTCTACCACTTGTGTCTCTATCGAAGGACAAAAAACAATATTCTCACCGTCAAAAGCATAGGAACCAAACGAACCATCAGTAACCACTATCGTTTCTGGCCCCGCTTCTCTTAGTTCATGCATAAGTTCGCCTATCTCTGCAGCTCTCTCATCTTTACTAAAACTAACAAATTTCCCACGCGCCAATTCACCCGCTTCCTCGCTATTTAAAATAAGAATTGCACAGTGCTCTAAAACCCCCTTGTTGACACTCAAACCCCCCGCCAACTCGTAGGAACCTGGATTATAAGCTAGCTTTGCCCCAGCACCCTCAGCATACTGTAAAACTTGCGGATGAACCTCTTCAAAAGCGCGACCTGCTGAGGTCAAATAAATAAGTCTTGACTCAGGTGCATCAGCAGGAATTAGAAGTGTCCGGGGACAGTGATAAGAAAGGATAGTACGCTCAGCTTCAAAATTCAAAATAACTGATTGATCTGTAATTTCCTCCTCAGAAATACGTACCCATAATAACTCAATATTTTCCTCTTTAAGAGTCTTTAACACTAACTCACCTTCCAAGTCTTTGCCAATCCAGGAAACAATGGCAGTATTCAAACCAAGCCGAGCACACCCCACCCCTGTATTAGCAGCGTTACCGCCCACACCCTTCTTAAAATTTTCTACAGGTATCTTATCTGCAAAATCAATACAAAGTAGAGAGTCGTCGTCTTCACCAAAAGCAATATCCGCACTTCCAAGCCCTAAAAAATAATCAACTGTTGAATGACCTATGGTAACAATATCAAACATAACGAAGTTAAGAACAATATTTTACGACTCTTTTCTATACTTTATTATTCTATACTTTACTATATTTTTTACAAACACCTGCTAAGTATTGTCAAGTGTAGTAAACAATAGTAAATAAGTGTTGAAATTAACTTCCGTGCAATAAAGCAAGCTTTCTTTCAACAACACCTTTAATGCTTTCAACCACTGGAGGTAAAACCTTATACGGAACAATCTCCTCAGGACTATTTTCTAATGCCTCGCGAAGTGCAGTAGACCACGCCATCCTAAGCTCTGTATTTACATTTACTTTTACCACTGCGCCCTGTGCAGCCTTTTGGACATCATCTGTTCTAACTCCAGAACCACCGTGCATAGAAATAAAGCAATTCAACTTGGTAGAAAGGTTTTGCAAATGATCCAAATCCAAGCTTAGTTCCTCTCCATAAACCCCATGCAAATTTCCAAAAAAGCATGCCAATAAATCCACACCAGTTTCGGAAACAAACCTAGTTGCGTCATCAACAGCTGTAAAAACGGGTGTCCCCTGCTTATCCTTTATAGTAGAGTGTCCACCTGCCTGATCCAACTCACCCTCAACCAAAGCACCATAATCCCGTGCTAACTCAACAACCTCTTTTGTCTGCAAGATATTCTCCTCTAGCGGAAGATGAGAGCCATCGAAATGGACCATATCAAATCCACATTGTAAAGCTTTTTCAATCTTGGAAAGCTCCTGAGCATGGTCTAAATTGAGGAAAAGCGGGTAGTCCAAGTCCCGTCGGTAATGCAAAGCTAAGGAAGCGAAATTTTCAATCCCAAAAAATTCTGCTTCACCCGAACTCATCTCCGCTATCACAGGGTTTCCCTTCTCACATGCCCCAACAACCGCCTTAAAATGCTCCAAGGTAGAAATATTAAAAGCGCCCAGAGCAAAACTACCCTGTCTTGCTTTCTGTAAAACACTATTCAAATCCATAAAAAAAGCTCCCTTATCCAATAAAATTAAGCAAAGAATACATAAACAAAAAAACTATAACAGCAAAATAGATAGTTAAAAAACTTTGTGACGGTTTTTTAGCTAGAGTTTTGAACCAAATATCTAAGTTATGGCTCTTATAATCCTGGTACTGTTCAAAAAAGAAACGAAAAAGGGCAGCGAGAAGAAATGCAGAAATAAAATAGTTCTGGCCGCTGGAAGTGGTATACAAAGCTAAAAGAGCAACCGCGCCTTGAATAACCACACTTTTCAAAATTGTCCTTAACTCTGGCCAAACTTGTGACAGCTGAAAAGCAAAAAAGCCTAAAAGACCTCCACTTAGTATACTAACCAGATTTACAAAGATTCTCACAATATTATTATCAACAATAGTACTCAAATTCATTCTTCTATTAGTGGTACAAACCTAAACTTCCCAAAACTTTCTTTTTCTAGCCTATTACCAACTTTTGTAAAACGAACCATGTCCTGTGAAAAGCTGGACCCAACCGGGGCTACCAGTATTCCCTCATCACTTAATTGATCAAACAGTGCCTCTGGAATTTCTGTAGCAGCTGCAGTTACCAGTATCCTATCAAAAGGTGCTTCTTCTAGCCAGCCCTCACTACCGTCCCCAACCTTTACATACACGTTAGTGTAACCCAATTCTTTTAGAGTTTCTTCTGCTTCCCTTGCCAAGCTTTCCAAGCGTTCAATAGTATAAACTTCAGAAACAATCTCAGCCAAAATAGCTGCCTGATAACCAGATCCAGTCCCAATCTCCAACAATTTACTCTCTGGCTCCAATTCCAAGAGCTCTGTCATAAAAGCTACTGTGTAGGGTTGAGAAATAGTTTGCCCTTCTCCAATTGAAAGCGGAGAATCAAGGTAAACAAGATCCTGCAAATGCTCGGGGACAAACTTCTCTCGTGGCACATTCCTAAAAGCCTCTAAAACGCGTACATCAGAAATCCCTCTGGCCTCAAGCTGGGATTCGACCATCTTTTCTCTAAGGTCTATGAACTCACGCTTGTTCATAAAACAAGGTTACTACACCTTTGACATCTGCTCACGCGCAATCTTTCCCAAAACAGGAACTTCCCACTCCTCACCTTGATAAGCCTTAAACATCAGCATAATCCACAAAACAATTCCAAGCACCGACAACAGCAAACTAATAAGTTGTCCTAAAAGAGGAATAATGTTTATCACAGTAGTTGCAATAAACAATGCTCCAAAAACAATAATTGATTGCATTGCGTGGAACCTAACAAACCTATCTTCCTTCTCAATAAGGAGAAAAATTATACCAGTAACAAAACCAAACAAATACGACAGGGCTGCCGCAATATTAGGATCCAACCCCGTACCTTGTGAAGTTCTCATTTGTTTGCTGGGTTGAACTGTTTCTTCCAAAGTTATCACCCCCCTTTGCATAAAGTTATAAATTATAAATCAAAAACTCAACTCCCGAATATCACAGAACCCTTTATCAGCAACTAGAATCCAAAATATTCGCTACCAAAGCATTAATCGCTCTCACACTCATGGTATCACTCCCATTGATTCTTCACAATAAAATAAAATTTCGCTGTTTCAATAAGAATAAAATCTAGAACAATTACCAAAATTACCAATAGCCACAACGAACCAGGTAAAGGACCTACCTGCAACAATTTTTGAAGCGGCGGTAAGTACATAGCGGCAATCACGGAAGCAGTCCCTCCCAAGACAGATCCTAAAAGTAGCTTATTAGAGAAAATATTATAGTTAAAAACTGATTGATAAAGAGATGCACAAGAAAAAACATAAAAGAGGGAGTTCATGCTAAAAGCAGCAAAAATGAAACTACGGACAACAAGAAGAGGGTAGCCTCCTTGAAGCAACAACCAAAACAAGACTAAAAATCCGATATCATCAATCAACCCTACAAGCAAAATTAAGATCTTCATTCCCCTATCAAGAATTGGTTCCGTCTTTTCGCGGGGGGACTTCCGCATAACCTCCCCTTCACCAGAATCGAAAGCAAGCGCAACACCTGGAAATCCATCTTCCACAAAATTCACCCAGAGGATTTGAGCCGGAAGCATAGGCAAAGGCCACCCAAATATAATGCTACCTCCCACCAAAAGGATTTCTTGAAAAGAGTCTGAAAGTAAATAAAGAGCAACCTCTCGAATATTTTCAAAAACTATCCGTCCTTGTTCTATAGCAGCAACAATTGTCCCAAAATTATCGTCGGTCAGAACCAAATCTGCTGCTTCCTTGGCAACATCTGTCCCAGAACCTAAAGCCACACCAATATCTGCGATCTTAAGTGCAGGCGCATCATTTACACCATCCCCAGTCATTGCCACTACCTCACCGTTGGCTCGTAATGCATTTAAAATACGAACTTTATGGCGCGGCTCGACTCGGGCAAAAATAACCGCATTATCCGCCTCCCTTTGCAATTCCCTATCAGCCATCTTTCCTAATTCTTGCCCCTCTACAACCTGGGATTCTTCTACTACTAAACCAGCCTGTTTTGCAATACTAAGTGCGGTTAGCTTGTGGTCCCCTGTTACAATAACCACCCGAATACCAGCAGTAATACACTTCTCCATTGCCCCCTGAACTTCAGGACGCAGAGGGTCGGAAAATGCTACCAATCCCAAAAAGGTAAAACCTTGCTCTGCGCTTTGCATTAGCTCCTCCTGAAAATCAAAATCTTGTTCACCCTGCTTAAAAGCAAGACCTAAAACCCGCAACCCCGCATTTGCCCACTGCTCAACCTGTTGTTCAAATTGATCGCGTTGCTTTGGAGAAAAGTTACATTTAGAAAGAATAATCTCCGGCGCACCCTTTATAAAGATGTAATTTTCTCTAAATCCCTCATTCCTCCTGCCCTTCTGCTCTACAGCTACTGCCATATATTTACGACTTGAAGTGAAGGGTACTTCCAAAATCTTCTGGAAAGAATCAAATTCATCATCATTTCCAAACTCTCCTAACAAGGCTTGATCGATGTAATTCTGCTTATTATTACAAAGGACAGAAGCTAATTTCCCTAGATCCTCCTGAGAAAAGTCCCAGCGTTCTACCGCTAACTGCCCCTCAGTGAAGGTACCAGTTTTATCAACGCAAATAACACTTGCTGAACCTAATGTCTCAGCCGCCTGTAAACTTCTAACTAAGCCGCCCCGCCGGGAAAGGCGCTGCATCCCTAAAGCTAAAACTACTGTAAGAGTAGCTGGTAGTCCCTCAGGCACAGATGCAACTGCTAGAGCAACTGAGGTCATCAATATATCAGGAATGGGAATTCCCCTCGCCATTCCCAAAAAGAAAACAGCTCCGGAAGCAGCAGTTAGAATAATGGCAACTGTCTTACCTAAGCGTGCCAATTTTTGCTGAAGAGGCGTCTTTTCCTCTTCAATACCACGCATCATCTCGGCAAGTTTGCCCAATTCAGTACTTTCTCCAGTGTGAGTAACCACAAAAACACCTTCTCCCCTGCTGACAGTTGTTCCCGCATATACCATGTTGGAACGATCAGCAAGTACAACATCTCTTTTCAAGACTTCCAATTGTTTAAAAGAAGGTATTGACTCACCTGTTAATGGAGCCTCATTAACCTCTAAATTTTGGGCTGTAATAATTCTCCCATCAGCAGGAATCTTGTCACCAACCCTAAGCAAAACTATATCTCCCGGAACAATATTAGTAGCATTAATTTCAGAAACAACTCCACTACGCCGAACACTTGCCTGGGGTCGAACAAGCTTCCGAAGATTTTCCAAAGCTTTACTTGCCTTATACTCCTGCAAGAACCCTACTACCGCGGTAACAGCAAGAGCAGCAAAAATAATAATAAAATCACTTTGGTGCCCAACAACAAGAGAAACAATACCCGAAACTCCAAGAATAATTGCAAAAGGACTCTTAAACTGAGCCAAAAATAGCCGAACAAAGGAGAGGCGCCGACTTCGGGGAAGTTTATTAGGACCGTATTTCTCCAACCGGCTTTCTGCCTCCGCTCTCGATAACCCCTCCCTCCCAGTGTCCAAACTTTCTAAAACATCTTGAACTTTTACACAGTAGTACTTATCCATAAAATAAAGAGATCTTTACTGTAAATAGCAACAGTTAGCTGTACTGCAATTTATACAATTCTCTTATTTCCTGTACTGTAGTTATGTTACTAAGACTTTTATCCTCCCGCCAACGAACAAAGCGAGGGAACCGCAATGCATACCCAGCATCCTCTCCTTGAGAACCTGCAGTATGGACTGGGCTCCGCGTAATCTCGTCAGCCTGCACCTCAACAAAAACTTCTGGAGCAGTCCAAATATCAGGAATAACTTTCTTACTCAAAACAGCATTTCTTGGCTTTTCTCGAAGCGAATTTTCATCGCAAATATCTTTCATTTCCCGCCATTCCTTATCACTAAGTCCGGTCCCAATTTTTGCAATACTTTCGATCCTATCTTTCCCAGCGTTATACACACCCACCAAAAAGGCACCAATACCTAACTCCGACCTTCTGCCCCTACCTCTGTAATAGCCCAAAACAACCACATCTATAGTATCTTCTAACTTTCCTCGTTGCTCCCGCTTATACTTAAGCCAAGTGTATCCTCGGCTACCTGCTTCATACTTAGAGTCAAGATGTTTAACTACCAGCCCCTCTAGACCCCGCTCTACAGCTTGCTCTCTTAGTTGAGCTAAATCGCGGGCGCTAGTCACAATTTCTTGGGGCGTGATCACCAACGTATCATTTTCTTCCAGTACACTCTCCAACAACTTCCTTCGCGAAATCAGGGGCTGCTCCATGTAATTTTTTCCGTTTAAAAACAAGATATCAAAAGCAAAAAACCTAAGTGGAAGCTCCGCTGCTTTCTCAGATACCTTATACTTGCGTTTCCTCTTCATAGTTTGTTGAAAAGGCAAGAACTCTCCCGTATTCGGATCGTAAGCAATTGCCTCACCGTCTAAAATAACGGACTCGAGCTCCAAATCCCCTACCGTTTTTATTATTTCGGGAAACATATAAGTAGTTTCCTCTAAATTACGCGTAAAGGTTTTTACAAGGAATTTTGGCTTTTCAATATCTGCTAGTTCAAACATCACCTGCCCTCTCTCCTCAACCTCCTGACTGCGGTCCAGATGCAATTGAACTCTGGTCCCATCAAGCTTATATTCAGCAACTGCTTTCCCACCCATCCGCTCTATAATTTCTTCTGCTGTCTTCCCCCTTTGGCACAGAGCAGGCTGAACAGGAACACCCGCCCGAATACTAATATCCTTAATGCCTGCTATCCCATCTTCCTTAAACTTTTGAGCAATCCTCCCTATATCAGGATAGATAAAATATTTTTCTTCAATTTCTTGCTTTAAAGATTTATCCCCCGCACCAAGCCAAGAAAGGGCTTCTATTAGCGTCTTTTCAGCAAAACCTAACCTCATATTACCCAAAACAATCCGGACAATATATTTAGCTGACTCAGGTCTTACACTCTCCAAAAGTTGTTTTAGCTTAGCAATTTTTCTTTCCTGTGAGCCTCTACCCGCCTCCAAAGCTATTTCCACTAACTTCTCGTAAACCTGAGTTACACTCTTCCCTTTATCCCCAACGCCTAAGTCGGTAGCAAGTTCCATTGCGACCAAGCCTAAATCTCCCCTTTCCTCAAAAAGAGCTTCTACCTTCCCTTCCCCTACCCCGTATGTGGCTATTAGTACCTTATAAAGCATCTTTTCCGCTAACCCAAATTCCAGAGATTCATACATAGGCTTCAGACGACCCAGCGAAAGGTATGCAATTAGTGGGGTTTCAGCTAAATCTGCCTCAGCAAACAACGCAGCCAATTGCTGAACCATCTGAGTCACAGAACTTGTTTCTTCCAAGTCCTGGAAATATTTACATAGATTAGAAAAATTCATCTAACTTAAGTCCAAGTAAAAACTAAAAAGAAGGTCTTTATGCTGCTAATTCATACCGTGCGGATTTTGTTTTCCCTCTCTTAACCAAAACACCTTTGTTCACAAGGTCCCGAATATCCCGAAGAATAGTATCATCTGAATAGTCTGGAAATAAATCTTGCCAATCCTTATTCTTTATCTGTCCATAATCATTTACAAATAAGATTATTTTCTCTTGGCGTGGGTTCAACCTCACCTGACCAGCTACTTCTTTTAAATTTGCATCTCGACTCAAACTTAAAACTCGCTCTTGCACTCTGTTAAATTCAATTGCCAAACCCAATGTAAAATACTCCAACCACTTAGTATAGTCACCCTTTGAATCCAAAACAGTCTTTATTGCTTGGTAGTAACCACGTGCATCTCGATCATAATACTCCTCCATGCTAAAAAGGCTTTTTACATCATAACCATCTAAGGACAAACTCAAAGTGGAAAGAATTCGAGAGGTACGCCCATTCCCTTCATAGAAAGGATGAATAAGTACCAACCAGGTATGAAGTAATCCCGCTTTAAGAATGGGGTGGACTTCTGTGGATTCCGTTGCAACCCACTGAGAAAGTTCCTGCATGTAACCAGGGACTTCTTCAGGGTCAGGCCATTCTAGAACTTTTTCCATTGTTTTTGTATTACGACTAAAAGCACCTGTCCTTCGGTATTTACCCCTGTATTTATCCTCAATAATATTTTTAGTTATAACGGCGTTAAGTTCCTTTATTATATCTTCGTCAATCACTGCCTCAGGTTCAATTTCCTCCATAAAAGAAATTGCATCTCGATAGTTCAAAACCTCTTGAATATCACGTTCCCTAGCAACAACACTGTGCCCTTCGCCCTTATCAAGAATCTCCTTTACCTCCGTAAAGTTCAAAGGATTACCCTCCAAAGAAGTTGCATAATGAACAGAACGTTCAACAGCTTCTTTTTTAAACCGCCGCTCCCA
Source organism: Patescibacteria group bacterium (assembly GCA_034659915.1). Taxonomy (NCBI): domain Bacteria; species Patescibacteria group bacterium. Next base: position 822 of record JAYEID010000010.1, on the reverse strand, counting down.
TAAAGGTACCATTGGGGCGTTGTCAATAAATTCCTTTGCCGCTTCAATTCGACTTACATTAATTAAAATATTATTTGTAATGTCAAATTCTGGTTTATACATAATTAGTCTTTGGACAGCGATATTTCAGATATCCTACCACTACTAACTCTAAACAGGCGGTCAAACATGTTTACCTCTTCTAACCCGTGCAAAGTAACAACCAATGTCCGTTCCCCCACAAAATCTAATATATTCCTAAGTATACGCTTCCTTTTCACATTATCCACCAAAGAAAGGGGCTCATCCATAAAAAATACTGAACGATTCCGATACAAGCAACGGGCTAAAGCTATTCTTTGCCAGTGCGCTGCCGAAATTTCCATACCGCCTTTTTGAACTCTACCCAAAATCTGGGAATCAGTTATTCCCTCTCTAGCTATCCATCTATCCAAAAGAGCAACGCGAAGAACTTTGTTATAAAGTTTCCGATCAAAATCGCGCTTTGAATCTGAAATTACAATGCTCTTTCTAAGACTCATATTATAACGGACAAAGTCTTCAAAAAGAGCACTTATCTTGTTTTTTAATTCACCACGAGCTAACGACTTTATAGAAACACCATCATAATATATATCCCCCAGAGTAATCTTATACAAGCCACATAACAACCGAAGCAAGGTTGTTTCCCCCGAACCATCAGGACCCACCAGTGCAACCTTTTCCCCCGCATCAATAGAAAAACACGCATCTCTAAGAGTAGGTTCTTCCCTCCCAGGATAAGTAAATGTTAAGTTTTTAACGCAGATAGAAGGTATTCCTGGACCCAATCTCTTATCCCCT
>JAYEID010000009.1 GCA_034659915.1 Patescibacteria group bacterium | reverse complement strand
ACCTTTTGCCAACCCCCGGAACGCAGCTGCTGGTTCGCTTCGACAATTAGATCCAAAAGAAGTAGCAAAAAGACCCCTCCATATTTTCTTCTATAGACTAGCTAATGCAACAGAGCTAGGTTTTGAAAATCATTCCCAAGCTTTAAACACTTTACCCCAGTGGGGTCTTCGAATAAACAAAAAACATAACAAAAAAATTACCGGAGTTAAGGGTTTACTAGCGTACCACAAGAACATGAATGAAATACGCAATAAGTTAGGCTACGAAATAGACGGAGTTGTCTTTAAAGTTGATAATCTCCAAGAAAGGGAAATCCTAGGAACAAGAACTAATAATCCCCGCTGGGCAATTGCTTATAAATTCGAGCCAAAAAGAAAAACTACTAAACTTAAAAATACTGAATTTCAGGTTGGCAGAACTGGCAGAATTACTCCTGTTGCCTTACTAGAACCCATAGAAATTGGGGGAGTACTTGTTGAAAAAGCCTCTCTGCATAATCAGAGCGAAATTGAGAACAAAGATATTCGACTAGGAGACATGGTACTTATTGAAAGAGCAGGAGATGTTATTCCCCATGTTGTAAAGCCAATAACCGAAGCGCGGGATGGATCAGAAAAGAAAATACAGATGCCAAGTAAATGCCCAGTCTGTAACACAAAAATAATAATGAGCGAGGACAAAAAACAGGCAAGGTGTCCTAACCTTAGCTGCCCCGCTCAACTGCGGGAACGCTTGACTCATTTTGCATCTCGTCAAGCTATGGATATTGAAGGGATAGGAGAAAAAGTTGCAGAACAGTTAATTGAAGAAAATTTGGTCAAAAATATAGCAGACCTCTACAAGCTAACCAAAAAAGACTTAGCTAAGCTAGACCGCTTTGCAGAAAAATCTGCACAAAACCTTGTTTCTGAAATTAGAAAAAGCAAAGAAGCTTCATTACCAAATTTTCTCTATGCACTTGGAATACCTTTAGTTGGTCAGCACAAAGCAGAAGTCCTAGCCAAAAATTTTTCCACGCTTAATGAAATTAAACATGCAACCAAGGATGATCTAGAAAAAATACACGAGATTGGACCAGAAGTAGCAGAAAGTATTAGTAAGTTCTTTTCAAATAAAAAAAACCAAAAAGTCTTAAAGAAGCTAGAAAGTGCTAAAATCAATCTCAACAACCCTTACGCAATAGCAAAGGAACAACCGCTAAAAGGAGATAAATTCGTTTTTACCGGCACATTAGAAGCCTGGACAAGAAATGAAGCGGAAAGGCTGGTAAAAAAGCTAGGGGGAAGAGCTATTAGCTCAGTGAGTGGAGAAACTGACTATTTAGTAAAGGGAAAGAGTCCGGGTAGTAAGCTACAAAAGGCACAGAAAGAAAAAGTAAAAATAATAGACGAAGAGGAGTTCAAAAACTTAGTAAAATAGTACTAGAATGTTACTCCATGCCAAAAGACACACATTTCTCCAAAACTACCCAAGAACTAAAGCTCAAACTCCATCCCATCATAACCAACTAAAACCTCTAAATCATATTTTCTTGCAAGATTTTCTACTCTTTTTCGAGACTCCTTGGTATTTTTGTAAAACCAACTCCCAAAATGAATAAGAAGAACTCGATTAGTAAAATTCTCAAAAAATTTCATTAAATCAGGAATACCCGTATGTCCAAATATTTTCCCAGTTTCCTTGTCGCGTCTAATCATCCCACCCTCGCAAATAAAACTTCCCTCTGTAATAACCAAGTCCAAATTTTCGAAAAGATTCCAGTATTCTTTATTAATCCAAATCATATCTCCAGTATACAAAAGCCTCTTTCCGTTTTTCTCAATAAGATAAGCGACAGATCTAACCTTCTTGCTATGATGGGTAAGGATTGGCGTTATATTGTATTCAAAAACTGTAAATGGTTCAGAAACAACCGTAACCTCAACATTTTCAGAACTTTCCGGAGCATAAATTGGAACATTTACATCAACTTTTTTATCACTCTTCACAAAAAAAGCGTGATCTGGGTGGAGATGGGTAATTAAAATTACACCTAGGTCCTTCTCCAGAAACTCTGGTTCACCTAAATCAAGAAGTATTTCCCCATCCACAAGCAGGCCAGTATGGCGCGAATGATAAGGGAGGGAAGGCTTTATTTCTCCACGTGTTCCAAGAACTTTTACTTTCATTTTTTTACAAATTTCTTACTTTTTCCTAATTGTCTATTAATAAACATAGCATATTATTACAAATAGAAAATTAATAACTATCGTTACCTGAAAGGAGGTGAACAAAAAGATGGCTATTGTTCGACGCAGACCAACCCTAAGTTGGCCCTGGTTTTTCGAAGATTGGGAATTGCCAGAAACTATAGAACAGCAAAATATGGATATCTACGAAACAGAAGATGCGGTAGTTGTAGAAGCTCCGGTACCGGGAATTGAAAAAGAAAACATTGACATAACAATTGAAGAGGGTGTAATAAGGATTAAAGCGGAGAAGGAGGAAAAAACAGAGGAAGAAGAGGAAGGAAAAGAGTACCACGCAAGAAGGTCCAAGAGGTCTTACTATTATCAGGCTGCACTACCATCCCGTGGTGAGTGGGACAATGCTGAGGCTGAAGTAAAAGATGGAATGGTAACAGTACGAGTTCCAAAGGCTGAAGAAGTTAAACCAAAAAAGATTGAGGTAAAGTAATATAAAAACTTGGACTAAACCTAAGAAGAAGTCCCTATCTGGGCTTCTTCTTTTTTATTTTTGTCGCAATTTGATTTCATCTCCTTTTTGAATCCCTACTTTTTTTGCCTCTCCTGCATTTATTTCCAAGACCATATCCACAGGCTCTCTCGGAATAACTGTCTTAAAACTTGAAACACCGTAACGAACCGGCACATTAGGGTCAATACCCACAACTGTTTTATTACGAATCCAAATAAAGTCCAAGGGAAATTTCATAGCTTTCATCCAAAAAGGATAGTGGCGGGGATGTGAAAAAACAAACAACATACCATGACCTTCCGACAATACGTCACGACCAGACAGCCCCTTGGCAGTTAGCAACGGATTATCTGCAATCTCTACCTCAAAGGTAGCATTTCCTACCCTTAAAATTGCTGTGTCATTCCCAGACTTAAACTTAGAAAGAAAAAGGTAACCTAAATTAAAAAAAAGGATAAATGTGACTATCACAGAAATAGTAAAAATCAAAAATTTCATTATTCACAATTTAGCACAAAAATAAATACAGAAGAAAGAAGGGATGTTAAATTTATAATTTTTACGCTCCTTATCTGTCTTATGGTATGGAGCGGGAGACGGGATTCGAACCCGCGACCTTTTGCATGGCAAGCAAACGCTCTACCAACTGAGCTACTCCCGCGCTAAGCGCGGGTAAGTCACGCTGAGCGTGACTCCCGCTTATTTAAATCTAGTCCCGATACTTTATCGGGACTCAATAATAGCAACCCTTCGCATAAAGCTCACGGGTCGCACCCTTCTACTAAACTCGCTCTATCCCGACAAGTCGGGACACTAATAAAATCTAAGCGCATGGTCTCACTAAAATTTTATGGTGGTGGGCGCGCTTAGCGCGCCTCAACCACGCTGAGCGTGGTGGCAAGGGCCGGAATCGAACCGGCATCACCTGTTTTTCAGACAGGCGCCGTGACCAACTTGGCTACCTTGCCTTGGCAATAGTTTACAATAATTTATTAACAGCTAGCAAGAATCTGTTTGTATTACAACCCCTCACTAGGGCTAAGAAGTGCCCCTTATACTCTTTTCTCAATTGGTCAAACTTAAAAATGTTTATACCCTCCAAAGCCTTGGCGAAGGAGGATGGTGGGTGGTAGAGGATTCGTCCCAAAACCACGTGGGGTTTGGGGTAAAGAACCTCTAAGCCCCAAGTTGAAAGTCTGGTGAGCCTGATAGGATTCGAACCTATGACCTCTTGGATGTAAACCAAGCGCTCTAAACCAGCTGAGCTACAGGCTCTTGCTTCTGCAGCTTGCCACGTGGCGAGCGTAGCGAGCTTTACGTGGTGCGCCCGGGAGGATTCGAACCTCCGACACCCGGCTTAAGAGGCCGGTGCTCTGGCCAGCTGAGCTACGGGCGCTCACTTATTTCTGGTTGGTGCCGCAGGGGAGATTTGAACTCCCACGAGTATAAAACTCACAGCGTTCTGAGCACTGCCTGTCTGCCAGTTCCAGCACTGCGGCTTAATACTAAAGCATTTTTTTGCGAATAAGCTACAGCAAGATAATGGCGGAGGGGGCGGGATTCGAACCCGCAAGCCCGTTAAGGGCGACGCCTTAGCAGGGCGCTACCTTGCCGTTCGGTACACCCCTCCATATTCAGTTAAACAGTATACAGTAATCAGTTTTTGCCCCGCTATCCAAAACTCACTACCGCTCGTTTCCAGCGGGGCGTCCCGACTAAAGTTGCTCTTGGCAACTTCGGATGTCGAGATGGTGCCGAGGGCGGGATTCGAACCCGCACGGGCTACGCCCACAGCCCCCTCAAGACTGCGCGTCTGCCAGTTCCGCCACCTCGGCTCAACAATAGAGTTTCAAGCTACACACATTTGGAGCTTTTGCGAAGCAACTTGCCATGAACCCTGTGTGGTTCATAGTTCCGCCACCTCGGCCTGGCTTGCCATGTAGCGAGCATAGCGAGCTTTACGTGGTGCGCCCGGGAGGAGTCGAACCCCCAACCTTGTGGTCCGAAGCCACACGCTCTATCCAGTTGAGCTACGGGCGCAGATCAGCTAAAGCCAACCTTCGTATAAGACTTATAAGCAACACTCCTAGCTCTAGACTCACTTTGTCCCAATAATCACAAGTTCTGGGGTGACCAATCCCGATGCGATCGGGACAACGATCACAAGTTCTGGGGTGACCGACCGGATTTGAACCGGCAACGACCTACTCCACAGGTAGGCGCTCTACCATTGAGCTACGGCCACCACAAAAACTACTTAGTACCCTTGCTACACATATGATTTTACCATAGCACTAGTAAAAAGCGCAATTCTTATTATCACCAGTCTTGACAATAAAACACTCTATGATACATTAGGTTTACACTATGTCAGAACATAAAGTTTATTTTATTCTAATACTTATTCTTCTCTTAGCACTAGGTGGTGCTGTCTACACCCAAGGCTTTTCAAATATCCCTTTTCTACATTCAGAAAAAGCTTCGCAACAAGACCTGGAAACTGCAAAAGAAAAGGCTAGAGAATTTATTCTTAGTAATAATTTAGTACAGGATCCAACAGACTTAAAAATTACTACTATAGAAGAAGAAGGTTCTCTCTACAAAGTAGCACTAACAGTAGGCAGGCAAAGCTTTACATCTTACATGAAAAAGGATTTCTCCATATTTTTCCCAACTGCATTAGATATGAATCAAGTGGAAACTGAAGAAAACCAACAAGAAACAGAAGAAGTTACCCAAGAAATTCCCAAAAGTGAAACTCCCGAAGTTCAGCTGTTCACAATGTCCTACTGCCCATACGGCAATCAAGCTGAAAATATAATGAAACCTGTAGTAGATCTCCTAGGAAACAGTGTTACAGTTGAGCCTCACTATATTTTCTATGATAACTACCAAAGAGGCGGTCCCGAATATTGTATCGACGAGGAGAGCAAGTACTGCTCAATGCACGGGGTCGAAGAAGCTAACCAAAATTTACGGGAGCTCTGTGTTTTTGAAAACCAAAAAGATATGTATTGGGACTTCGTAGACAATGCAAATCAAATGTGCACTGTAGATGATATCGAAACTTGCTGGCAAGATGCTGCTCAAGAGACTGGAGTAAATGTATCCTCAGTCGAGGCCTGTTTCAACCAAAATTACCTTTCCTACGCAGAAGCAGAGCAACAACTTACAGACGATCTGGGTGTTCAAGGATCGCCCACACTAATAATTAACGGTGTTACTTACCAAGGCAACCGCAGCGCAGAAGGATACAAAAATGCTATTTGCAGCGCATTTAACAATCCCCCAGAAGCATGCTCCGAAACTCTTAGTGACACTAGTGCTGCAAGCGGCGGTTGTTAGTAGTATTCAAAGTAATAGCACTGCCAACAATTAGACAACAGGTGACCTCTTTTTTATGGCTAAAGACACTTCCCGCATAAACAAAGCTGTTATTGCTGCTGCTGGATATGGTACTCGTTTTCTTCCCGCAACCAAGAATCAACCCAAAGAGATGCTCCCTATTGTAGATAAACCAATTATTCAATACTTGGTTGAAGATGCCGTCGAGGCTGGTATTGAAAATATTATTATTGTAACCCGGCTTGGACACTCTGCCCTCGAAGACCATTTCGATTCCAATACAGAACTAAAACGAGTACTGGAAGCAGCTGGTAAAGAAAAATACCTAAAAGAAGTCAAGAAAATCCCAATGATGGCTAATTATGTTTATGTTCGCCAAAAAGATAATCTCCCTTATGGTAATGCTAGCCCGCTTCTTGCTGCTAAACATTTAATTGACGATGACGAATCCTTTATTTTTATGTTCGGCGACGATCTAGTTCTCTCAAAAGTCTCCGCCTGCGCCCAGCTAATTAAAATGTGGGAAAAAGATCCTCAATCCAATTTCTTAGCAGTTCAGGAAATTCCAAGGAAAGAAACTAATCGATACGGCATTGTAAAATTAAAAGAAGGATCGGAAAATGAGATAGAGAGTATTATAGAAAAACCCTCTCCGGAAAATGCGCCCTCAACTCTCGCCCAATACGGCAGATTCATATTCAACTACAACATTTTCAATTACTTAAACCCCAAAGGAACTGGGAAGGGAGGCGAGCTTTGGCTTGCAGATGCAATTGCGGACCTAGCAAAAACAGAAAGGGTCAAAATTGCAAATCTGGATGGACAGTGGTTAACAACCGGAGATCCATTACGTTACTTAAAAACCACAATCCTCTATGCTCTAGAACGGGAAGAGTTGTCCCAACCTCTACGCAAATTTCTAAAAAATATTCTTAGCTAAATTGCTTCAGGACACAAAACGCATTCCACTACCCAAGGTGGAATTTACTTGCTTTATTTGATAAACTAGGAGTGGCTAAAAGCGTGCTAGTTATGTTGCTACGGGCTGGTCACCAAGTTCCACCTACGTTCCAATTAGAAGAAACGTCTCGGTGGCCAAGTTTCAAGCAAAAGTCATGTTCCAAAGCTTTTATCAAGGCGCGGTGGCGAAGTTCCCGACAGGTCGGGATAAAGTCACGCCGCTTTTTGGCCCGATAGCCAAGTGGTAAGGCGGGAGTCTGCAAAACTCCTATGCGTCGGTTCGAATCCGACTCGGGCCTCCAATGCAAAAAAGAGGGGTTTTATCCTGTACTCCACCTGGTACGGGGCGCTTCCCTCCCGCGCCTCCATCTTCCTTCGCCAAGCCTGCCTACCGGCAGGCGAGTTCGATTTGACCCTCAACTTTCTTTATGCTAAGTTGAACTTGCCATGAAAATACCTGCCGTAACAAACTTAGGAGAAAGACTTGTCGACTTGGTTTTAGCAAAAATTCCAGAAAAAAGAACCTCCAAATCTGCAACTCCACAATTTTACATTAAAAAAATTGCTTACGTCTTTATCCTACCCCTAATCTTCCTACTGGGAGGGAGTTTGTGCATTATTGTTTTTGCTACTGTGGCCTTAAATAAACCAATACCCATTCCTCTCTCCAAATTTGCACCTTACCGGAAAATAGCGTTTACTTCAGAACCACCGGGAAAAGTTGTACTAGGAAAAAGTATTGTTCGAAAAGAATCCCGACCGCTTATTTTAAAAAAGTATTTAGAAGCCCACCATTCGCCCCTTGCCGATCACGCAGATTATCTAATAGAAGCTGCCAACAAATACGACCTTGATTGGAGACTTCTTCCAGCCATTGCAGGACAAGAATCCACCTTTTGCCGAACAATCCCCGAAGACTCCTACAATTGTTGGGGGTGGGGGGTCCACAGCAGAGGAACCCTAAAGTTCAACACCTGGAAAGAAGCTATCGAAACAGTCGCCAAAGGTCTCCGAGAAAATTACCTTGATCAAGGCTATCAAACACCAGAAAAAATAATGGAAATATACTGCCCCCGATCAGTAACTGAAGCAAACGGAAGTTGGGCAACAGGTGTAAAATACTTTATCTGGGAACTAGAAAATTTTTAACCAACCCAAACTACCCTCCTACATCTCTCTAATTCTCCAATTTCAACCCAAACCATGGTCCAAAAAAGCCGATTTTTAGTTTGACAGAGACCTTATAGTGTGTTAGACTCCCTCGGTAGCTGGAAAGAGGGATATTTTTTAATACTTATCGCCTTTATTACAGCAAATTCCCCCAATTTTCACTGCTTTTTATCTAATTCTGGCTGTCTATAGCATCTTACGCTACATAACAGCTCAAAGGGGAAACCGAGATAACAATGATGGAACTTATTCTCAAGGCTGTTGCTTATGGTACGCTAATTACCCTAACAACAGCTCCCCAAGCTACATTGGGGCAAAACCAAAAAAAGGTTCAGCTTCAAGAAACAGAAACAGCTAAGGATGTAGGAGTAGTTAAGGCTAAGCAGAAGGAGGATATCCGAATTGAAACCTTAGAGGAGTTTCTTGACTCCTACAATTCTCCTATGGCAAGCGAAGCTGAGACTTTTGTCGAAGTTGCTGACAAATATAACCTTGACTGGCGATTCTTGCCTGCTATTACTGGTATGGAATCTATATTTGGTAAACGCGTTGCCAGCAATAGCTATAACCCTTTTGGTTGGGGTGGTGGTTATATTAAATTTAACTCTTGGGAACAAGCTATTAATACAGTTGGTAAAAGCTTAGGAGAGCGAAGTGCAGAAAATAATCGTTATGGTCCAGAAGCTTGGGCACCAATTTACTGTCCGCCTAACGCCCACAATTGGACAACTGGTGTTCGCTATTTTATGGGCGAAATTGAAAAAGAATATTTTGCTAACCTCGCCGAAGCTGGAGGTACTATTGCCGCCGCTCGCTAATAATCCTCTACAAAAGAACCCGCCAAGGGAAAACCTCTTCCGACTGGTCGGGAGAGGTTGAGGAATTGGCGGGAATCTTATTGCAGCAAGCCTAAATAAGCTTTTCCCGTCCCTGCTCCTCCAAATCATTAACAATCTCTTTAATCCTACGCACTTCGTCCCGCCCGCAAACCATAATTGCGTCGTCAGTTGCCACCACAACCACACCTTCCAAACCAGCAGTAGCTATAAATTGATCTTTTGTTGCGTTACAAACCAAAATATCCTTGGAGCCTTTATCAATTACATCGCCCTTTAGAAAATTCTTCTCTGTACCTGCATAGTGTTCCTTATACGCATAGAGTGTGCCAATATCTGACCAACCAAGATCCGCTACTAAAGCCTGCGTCTTACCAAAATCCAAATTTTCCAAAACAGCATTATCAAAACTTATTTTTTCCATGGTGGGGTAAATTTCTTCCAACGTATCCCTATACTCATCCTGTCCCCACTTTCTTGTTATCTTCTTAACCTTCTCATAAATTCCCGGTGTGTGTTTTTTAAACTCACCCAAAATAAACCGAGGGGTAGAAACAAAATACCCCAAATTCCAGGCGTGCCTACCGCTTTCAAAAAATTCCTGCGCTTGGTCCGCGGGTGGTCTGTACTTAAACCCCTTCAACCCAGAAACTGTCACCCCCTCGTCGGCAATTGACCCATCAAGAGTCATCCAACCCAAATTCTCATTTGCAAACCGAGGAACACAACCAAAAAAAAAACAATCTCTACACTCTTTTTCCGTAATTCCTTTTCTACCCTTTTTAACATTTCCCGAAAAAGCTCTTTTTTCTCAACAATATGGTCACTCCAAACAATTGCAAAAGGCTCATCTTCCCCAGCACTCTGTGAAATAATAGCAGCATTAAGAGCCACCGCCGGACCCAAATCACGGAAAGCAGGTTCACCAATTAGATTTTCCTCCGGTAAATCCGAGAGCTGATCTTTAATTTCGTCGAAAAAAGAAAAGGAGGTAGAAATGAGAATATCTTCAGGCTGAACAAAAGGTTGAATACGTTGGTAGGCAAATTGCAAAGTAGATTTGCCATCAAAAATCTGTTGCAGCTGCTTGGGACTTTTACGGCGAGAAAGCGGCCAAAATCTCTTACCCGCACCGCCACAAAAAATAGAAACCTTCATAAAAACATCCTAAATTAAACGCAAATCTTATGCAAGTTTGGTATAATAATCCCTGCAAGCAGGTAAACACCAAATTCAAAATCGCAAATTACAAAAAAAAAAAAAAGCAGTACATTGCAAAAAAACTTAACACTTTAACATTAAGCCGAGGTGGCGGAACTGGCAGACGCGCAGGACTTAGGATCCTGTGGACGCAAGTCCATGCGGGTTCGACTCCCGCCCTCGGCACCACCCTTTGCTCTTAACGAGCTTCGGTCCCGACAGGACGGAACAAAGTGAGGTTAGAAAAAATATTGCTCGGAGCTCTGCCTTGCCGGCAGGCAGTCTTGTCGTAGCAAGTCAACAGCCAACAGCCAATGACTGTATATAATGATTGTATATCGCATACAATATACAGTGCACTGTATACTATATACTGTATACTACATACTATATACTGTATACTGTATACTGTGCACCATGCTTAATTGAGATGGCGAACAAGCGACAGGCGAGAGGAATTACTCACCTGCACATAAATTACCACCCCCAATGCTTATTCTTCGGCTCCCATCCAAAAATCTTAGTAAGTGCCCAACCAGTAGCAAACCCACCAATATGTGCAAAATAGGCTACACCGCCTCCGGACACACCCAAACTACCCAAACCGTGTAAAAATTGAAAAAGTATCCAATACACCAACATAAAACGGGCAGGAACTGTACCACGACTGAAAGTAAAATAAAAAGGAATAAGAATCTCAATTCGAGCGTAAGGATACAGGACCAAATAAGAACCGAGAACGCCGGCAATTGCCCCCGATGCGCCCAACATAGGAATAGAAGTATACGGATCTATAAAGTATTGAAGAAGAAAACCCAGTAATCCACAAACAAAGTAAAATAGCAAAAACTTAAAATGCCCCAAAGTATCCTCAACATTATTACCAAAAATCCAAAGAAAAAGCATATTGCCAAAAACATGTCCTACTCCAGCATGCAAAAACATAGCAGTAAATACAGAATACAAGTTCTCTCCCGCAGAAATCCTGGAAGGTATAAGCGCATACAAACTAAAAAGCGCTTGCAGCTCAGAGTAGGGAAGTAGCAAAGTATAAATAAAAACCAACACATTTACTACTATTAGCGCACGCGTAATATAAGGAGTTGTTGCTGAAGGGTTGTTGTCCCGGATAGGAATCATAGTTAGTTAAACTATATTTTCTTCACTACACAACAATTTTATCAAAGAGACAAAATAATTACTGAATAAGTGATTATTAGCACTTGAGTAAAAGTGTTCCGTACACTAACCTAGAATAGATTTCGAAACATCCCAGCCCTGGACAAGGCACAACTAAACACATTGGCCCAGGGCTGGGAACTTTATCAATTCCTACTTATAGGAACCGAAATCTCACCATCAAGAAACACTTTTTCTTTCCTCCCTAACTTGCTAGTTATCGCCGCACTTAGATACTGGATATTCTCCACCCACCCATTTGGAAAAAATTTTTCCAAAGCAGAAACAGCATCCTCTGGATAAGAGTCACGAATGTGTTTCCAAGTAAGTGTACAAAAAGGGCAGTTCAAATAGGCATACACATATCCCTCATAATCTATTTCATCCATATCCAACAAGCGAACAGCTACATCATGGAATGTCCACCTAGTAACACCGTAAACTTCCTCTAACCATACTCCCCAAAAATTATCACACTCACTATGTAGAGGGCGCACGAACCAACGCTCTAACCACGTCAGCAAGGCTTCTCTTACTTCTTTAAAAGTGGGTGCCAATGTCCTTTTCCAAGTATCTAAGTCGCTGTACCAAAACAAAAGCTCTGTTGAGGAAAGCGGCTTTGGAAATGTAAAAGAGTTAATATTTCCAAAAGTTCTCGCTCCCTTAAGGCTATATCTAGGAGAAAGTTCCGAACATTTCAACACCAAAGTATGGGGGAATCCCACCAATTCACAAAAATCTGAGTAACTCACAAAGTGCAATGTCACTGAAGATCTATACACCGTGCTCTCTCCCTTACTAATCTATACCCCAGCTTCGTTGTGAGACATTTATATTTTACCATTACGCATTAGGTACAAAAGAGGTCAGGCATTAAAGCTACCAACCTTGACCCTATGGAAGCGTTACGGCACAAATAATATTTCAAATTCAAAACTTCTAACTACAAAGCTCTTCACTTTCATATTCTAGATTACCCACACCATATTTCTCTGCCAATTTTATATGTTCAATATTAGCTGGCCCTAAATTTTCCAATTTTGCATCAACTCTTTTCAACAAATTCAGTCCAAAAGAGTCCAGCGCAACAGGATCTTTACCTGCTAACATGTATCCTAAATTGCGCTTAATTCCACCGTGGCGAATCTCCTGAGCATCCACAAGAGTTTCCATCGCATCTACAACAAACAAATCTGTCTTGGCGTAAGCATTTACCTCAGCAATAACCTTAGGCAAAGATTTTAATGGAGAATGAACTTTAAGCCGTTCAAAACGGGCAAGATAACCAAACTGATTTTTAAGAGCACCGGTTAATTTGGTATGTGTATGCTCTTTCAAAACAGGAAGCGAGATTACATAATCAAACTGCAAGGGATATTCAAAAAGAGAAAATGTAAAATCCCGCGGAGAGGTTACCGATTCGCTTTTGGTTTCATAAAGATTTACCAAAGGAACACCAAACCTAACACAAACATCTCTAATTGCTGAACTACTAAAAATTGTTTCAATTTCCGGAGCATTGAATGCAGGTCCGTCTGCAACCACTACTTCTGAAATTTTTAAATTTTTTAATTCTTCTAGAACTATTTCTAAAAGGCGCGGATGTGTTGTAGTGGGATAAGCCTCAGCGGAAACTAAGTTGGGTTTCAACAAAATTCTTCCTGCAGTTAACAAGTCATCAGCAAATATATCAACAACTTTTCTAACAAAATTTTTATAGTAAGTAGTTTTGCACCAATAGACAACTGACATATTTATAACAAGCTTAGCATAATTTGGAAAACGCTATAAAAACAGCCTAGATGTGGAAATCAAAGGGAAAATCACCAAGCACAAAATCGCTGCTGTGCCCAGGAAAAACACGAGTAGAGTAGGGGAGCGTGCTTATCTTTTCCAGAGAATCTTTAAGTTTACTTGCATCGCCCCCCGGAAGGTCTGTCCTACCAACTCCATTTCTAAAAAGCAAATCGCCGGAAAAAAGCAACCCTTGATCTTGTTCATATAAACAAATGCTTTCCGGAGAATGACCAGGAGTATAGATCACTTTTAAAATATAATCACCAATATGAATCCTATCTCCATCAGCTACAATGCGGTTTGCCCTCAAATCAAATTTCTCTTCTAGCTTATGCTTTGCACTTTTATACACTACAAACCGCGCACCTGTCTCTTTTCTAATTTTTTCCACTCCGCGAACATGATCAAAATGAGCATGAGTTGCAACAACCGCCTTTACTGCCTGCTTTGGCAGATTTTCCTTATCCAGAAATGACCCTAGTTTTTCCCAAAGCCCTATCTCAGCATCAATTACCACCAACTCATGGAAATTAACATTACCAAACAAATAACAATTTGTTAACAAAGTTCCAGTTGTAAATTTCTCTAAAATCATACTGCTTTATTTTAACAAAAAAGTCACCAGCAAAGTTAAACCACTATTACTCTTACAAGAAAGAAAGTGGTGTCAACCTCATTAACAACAAGTTTAAGTCCCCCACACTACAACTACAAGATGTTATAAGTTGGTGGAGACGAGTTGAGCATATAGTCTTGTAGTTTGCTAATGTTGGTCTCACTCTAGGATACTCATTTGGTTGGTTTGTACTGCTTTGTGTTAAAATTAAAATAATTATGGAAATGAAAGAAGCAATGCTGTATAAAAAATTAAAAGGCAACAAAGTACAGTGTGAGCTGTGTGCACACCAGTGCTTAATCTCACCCGGAAACAAGGGTATTTGTGCAGTAAGAGAAAACAAGGGGGGTGTGTTATACACAAAAGCATACAACAAAGTAATTGCTACAAACACAGATCCCATCGAAAAGAAACCTCTATTTCACTTTTATCCCGGTACCCAAGCTTACTCCATAGCCACTGCCGGGTGCAATTTTCGCTGTAAGTTTTGCCAAAATTGGCGCATTTCACAGCTTTCAAAACATTGGGAGGGGGAGTTCCCAGGAAAGAACTTGCCACCAGAGTTAATTGTGGAGAACGCTAAAGGCTCAGGCGCAGTTTCTATTGCCTATACCTACACAGAACCAACCATTTTTTTTGAATATGCTTACGACACCGCTAAGCTTGCCCAAAAAGAAGGGCTTAAAAATGTGTTTGTCACTAACGGTTATCAAAGCCCAGAAACAATTGAAAAAATGACTGGTCTAATTGATGCTGCTAACATTGACTTAAAATCATTTAGAGACAGCTACTACCAAGAAGTTTGCGGTGCGCGGCTACAACCCGTACTAGACTCTATCCAACTCATGCACAAAAAAGATATTTGGATTGAATTAACAACACTAGTTGTCCCCGGACAAAACGATTCGGAAAAAGAATTAACAGAAATTGCTGAGTTCATTTCCAGTATAGGCGAAAACATCCCCTGGCATATCTCCAGATTCCATCCCGCAGCCAAAATGGGTAACTCACAACCTACACCAATTGAAACGCTAGAACGAGCTGCAGAAATTGGAAAGGAAGCGGGGCTTAACTTTGTTTATCTTGGCAACATTCCTAACCACAACTTGGAAAATACCTATTGCCCCAATTGCGGGAAGCTTGTAATCTCCCGGCGTGGCTACAGCGCACAAAACTACCTCAAAGACAATAAATGCCCAAACTGCACTACTAAACTTCCAGGAATTTTTATGTAAGCAGAGGAAAATATTACTTTACCTTGACAGCCGCCCATTATTTTGCCAAACTCAACTTAGAGTGAAAAGTAGAATCATTAAATACAGCCTGGTAGCTTTAGCAATTCTTGTTGTTTTATTTTTGATTGTTTTATTGATAGGCTTAAAAACCGAGGAGAAGACGTCCCCAGCCCAACCACCCACTACCGAGAGCACGCTTGATTCACGTCTAGAAACAGCTTCAACACCTCAAGCAGAAGAAGCTATTGGCTCACAAAGCTACCAATCAACTGAAACACCCAACAAATCCGAGAACGGAAGCATTTCTGACCGGCTAATAATTAAAACTGGAGACCTTTCTCTCTTAGTGAAAGATACAGCCGAAGCTGTAGAAAAAGTAAAGGAATTAACCCAGGAAAAAGACGGCTTTGTGCTCTCAGCTCGAACTTACTTTACAGACGAAAAAGAGCAACACCTTAAGGGAATGATCAAAATAAAAGTACCCAGCAGTGTTTTTGAAGAGTCTATTAGGGAACTGAAAGAATTGGCTATAAAAGTAACCAGCGAACAAATACAAGGGGAGGATATTACCGAAGAATACACAGACTTAGAAAGCCGTCTACGCAACTTAGAAGCAGCAGAAGAGCAATTACTAGAGTTAATGGGAAGATCAGGAGATGTCAGCGATGTCTTAGAAGTACAAAGAGAGCTAACCCAAATCCGCCAGCAAATTGAAACTATAAAAGGGCGAATGGAGTATTTAGAAGAAAGTGCTGAAATGTCCACTATTACCGTTCACATTGCCACCCAAGAATCTGAACTACCAATAGTAGAAGAGGCTTGGAAACCAATACAAGTTGCCAAAAACGCACTTAGAAGCACTGTAACATTCTGGCAAAATGTTGGATCTGCCTTCATCTGGTTACTAGTATTTGGAGCACCCCTAGCCGCGTTAGCAGGAATAGGATTTCTCCTCCGAAACATTCTATTAAAAAGAAAGAAGGAAAAATAAAGCCTCAGTGGTTAGGAATAACCACTAAAGCTTAGCTAGCTAGTCCACACTTGCCCCCCTTACTTAACCCCAAACTCATCCAAATAGTATCATATCCGATAGAAGTAGCAATAGTTGCTCAATTTCTTAATTTTTTAGACTGCATTATTGATACCTATCAAAAAAGATGATAAAATTGGGCTTGTAAATGAATATTGAAAAAGAAAATTTAGAAGATGGTAAGGTCAAACTTACTATTACTGTAGAAGCAGAACAAGTCAAAAAAGCTTTCCAAACAGCTTTAAAACAACTGGGGAAAGATCTTGAAATTGAAGGATTTAGAAAGGGGAAGGCGCCTTTAAAAAAAGTGCGTCAGCACGTAGACCAAGGAAAACTAAACGGAAAAGTCATTAATCTGCTTGTTCCCCAAGCATATATGAATGCTATTAAACAAGAGGAACTTAAACCAGCAACAAATCCTAAAATTGAAATAAAAAAGTTTGCAGAAGGAAACGAATTAGTCTTTGAAGCACTTATCTGTGAAATGCCTAAAGTAGATCTTGGAAATTGGAAAGAAGTAGTAAAAAAACTAGCAAGTGCACCAAAGATTGAAACTGCAGCAACCTTAACCGAAGCTGAGTCTAAGGCAGACCAAGAAGATACTGGTAAAAAAGAAGAATTATCTGCCCAAGATATCCTTAATGCAATCCGGAAGAAAACAAAAATCAAGATCCCCAACATGATAATTGAAAACGAGGTAACCCGAATGCTAAGCCAGCTGTACGACCAGCTAGATTCGCTTGGTCTTTCACCAGAAGAGTACCTTGACAACAGGGGAAAGACAAAGGAAGAGCTTAAAGATGAATACCAAAAACTAGCAACAAAGACTTTAGAAAACGAATTTATTCTAAATGAAATTATTAAAGAACTTGGTATTCAAGCAGAAGAAAAAGAAATTCAGGAAGCAATTGACTCCATACCAGATGAAAAGGCAAAAGGAGAAATGGATACGCCTGCAAACAGAGCTTATATCAAATCTGTTCTAAAAAAGAACAAGGCAATTGAAAAGCTCCTTGAAATTGCCAGGGTCAAGAGCTAAAACTAACTTTTTCTTTCAATAATAAAAATTTGTTGTTTAAAATTTATAATTTGTTATTTGCAACTTAACCCTTTATGTATTTACCAATGGTTGTTGAAAAATCAGGAGGAAGCGAAAGAGCCTACGACATCTACTCGCGCCTTCTTAAAGAACGGATCGTATTTGTAGCTGGTCCTATAAATACAGCCAATGCCAATACAATTATTGCCCAGCTTTTATATCTTCAAAGTGTTGATCCAAAAAAGGATATAAAAATGTATATTAATTCGCCGGGAGGCTCTGCCTATGCAGGAATGGCAATTTACGACACCATGAGAACTTTAAAACCTGATGTCCAGACTATTGCAGTAGGAACAGCAGCATCAGCAGCAACCTTGCTTCTCGCTGCAGGAACAGAAGGAAAAAGGTTCTCTCTTCCACACTCCATTATTCATATCCACCAACCCTTGGGTGAAGCTAGGGGACAGGCTACCGACATCCAAATTGATGCCAAAGAAATTCTGCGACTAAAAGAGCTTTACGCAAAAAAAATAGCAGAACACACAGGAAAATCAGAAGATAAAATTAACGAGGATTTCGATCGTGACTTCTACATGACAGCAAAAGAAGCTAAGGATTATGGTATTATAGATAAAGTACTTTAGCAGACTAAAGAAATTACAAATTCCAAAATCCAAATTTCAAATGTTTGGAACTTGGTGCTTGGAATTTAGGATTTACCCACCGGGGGTGGTTAGCTCAGCTGGTCTAGAGCGTCTGCTTGACGTGCAGAAGGTCAGAGGTTCGAATCCTCTACCACCCACCAGATTTCTACCCCTTTTCCAAAGCCAAAACAAAGCAACCTTACAACTAGATAGTAAAGAGTAGCGAAACACTATTTAAGCCTCTATGAATTTGATATTCTAATCTTATGGAAAAAGAAAAAGCAAATATAATTAAAATAATTACACTAAGCATACCTATAGCAATCTTTGCGTACTTTTTAGGTACCTTAACAGTAAAACTTTCAACAACACCCCAATACATTTTCTTACTACTAACCAACCCACTAGAAATAGCTAAACTGTTCTTCTGCTTACTACTTCTCAGTGCTTTCAGCATTCCTGCTCTCAGCATCTCCTATAAAAATCGAAATAATCTCTACCTAAGTTTGGGAATTATTGTAACTGGATTTGCATTACCACAACTGAGCCTAAGCTCACAATCAATAATCTTACTTACTTTATCAAGCTCACTGTTTCTTGGTGCTCTCTTGTTACTGCAATATAACCTTCACGGAAAAATAGAAAACACAGTTAAGATTAGGAAAGGGTTCAGATTCCAACCGCAAATAAGACAGTTCTACCTTCTAATTGCTTTAATTATCTCTCTATCATTTGCAATCATCCACACTCTAAACCTGCAAAAAAATGCTACTACCATTGAGGTCCCAGAAAAAATGCTTGGTGAGCGCTTTGAGTCCCAGCTTGGAATTCAAGATCAAAAAGAGATTTTGGAGTTTTTGAGGCAAGAATCCATGGAATCTCTTAGCGAAGGCAGTACCCGCCAGGAACTGGGATTTAGCCCAGAAAAACTAAAGCTGGAAGAAATAAAAATTACTGAAGAGGGCAACCTAGACCTATCAAAAGCACTCCCAGATGCTACCGAACCTCTCCAAAGAAAAATAGAGGCAGAGCTAGCAAAACACCAACAAAAAATAGTTTTTTTCCTTGCAGCTTTACTTTTCTTGATTATCCACTTCTTAAGCCGCTTTGCCCTAATTTTTTCACCAATCCTGACTTCGTTATTACTAGCTTTCCTTAGAAAAACAAAGCTTATCCAAATTGCTACCAAACAAGTAGAATCAGAATATTTTATTCTTTAAAGCAAACCGCTCTTACTCTTTAAATCAACTCCACACAAAATTCGATACATAAGAGTAAAAGAAGGAAAAGTCCTAATCCCGAAGCGGAACTCCAAAAATAGTACGGTGAAGTGAAAACCCAGCAATGTGAACTAGGTATTCTTGAAAAAGCTTTATAACAATCAAAAACGCACTAACCCATAAAATTGCGGGATAATTAAGCAGATGCGAAAGCTGAGGAAGAGTCTCTACAGCTACATAAAAAACAAAAAAGTTTTCAAAAATATTTGGAAAAAGCAAAAAGACTCGACGATCCTTTGAAAGGAGAAAAGCAATCATCCCAATCAACCGAATCGAAAACAAAATGGCAAAAATAAACCAATAAGGTGTAAAAAGTGAGTAGATAAAGGCAAAAAGATACCAGTAAAAATCCAGACTTTTGTCCAAAACTTGGTACAAATCACTATTAGTAGAGTTCGTAGCTAACCGAAAAAACTCCACATCGAAAGCATCCAAAACAACTGAGCCAACAGTAACTGCAAACGGATAACGCCAAAGAAAACAGGGAAGCACTAAGCGAACAGCACAACTAACTAAATAAATTGTACTTCTAAACGAAAAAATCACCAACCAAAGGTTAACAAAAACAAGAGAATCTCTGCAAGCTCTTAATCTAACAAAAAAGCACCCTCAACATACAATATACAATATACAGTATACAGTATACAATATACAATATACAGTATACAATATATTATATATTATATATTACACAGTGCACATTTCTACACATTTACGAACCTACAACATTTACGAACCTACACCTATACGAACCCACCCCCATTTTT
>JAYEID010000008.1 GCA_034659915.1 Patescibacteria group bacterium | reverse complement strand
GCTTTATGAATGACGGTAAGCATCCTTGGAGTAAGGGCCGGTATTGGCACGAAAAAGAAGCTATAAAGATGGGGGTGGACTTTGAAAGATTGTTTCTGCCGCAGTGGATCCAAAAGATAGCAAGAATAGATCTTCTAAGGACTTTTACGCAAAGTTTGTTTGAGCGGAAGGTTTATAATAATCCGAGTGCTGATTTTGACCAAATTTACGCAGAAGTTATTAACCGTTGTTATTTAGAAGCTAACCAACAGGAAAACCCTTTTTATGTTCTAGATAACTATCTTGTTGGGAGGCCTTGCAATACAGTAATGTTTAGTGTGGCTAGGACTTTGGTTGATCTGGGCTTGCGGTCTAAGTAAATGCAAAGTGTTTCACAACTTAGGGAATTTCTAAATTTGACACCCCGGTTATAACGTGTTATAGTCCGATATAGTAGTAAAACTTGTACCTAATGCCCTTAAGACCCCCCTTGTGGGGGTTTTTAGTTTTAGGGTGGTGGGTTTTTTTGGCGAAGTGATAACATAGAAGGAGGTTAGTGTGAGGTTTACGCCTATTATCAAGGTGGTTGGTATGGATTGTAATTTGAGATGCACGTACTGTTTTTACGAGACGCCAGGAAGGGTAAATAGTGGCAATTTGTTCCCTATAGGATTGCTGAGGAGTCTCTTCTTCCAGTTACCGGAGGTAAACGATCAGGAAGACCTCCGGGTTATTTGGCATGGAGGCGAGCCGACCTTGGCAGGTCTTTCTTACTTTCGTGAAGCCTTGAAAATTCAGCGGAGTGTAGAGGAGCAGTATGGGTGCACGTTCCGGAACTCTATTCAAACCAATGGTGTGCTTGTCGATGAAGACTGGGTAGAGTTCTTCAAGGAAAATGGCTTTCGTGTAGGAATTAGCGTGGATGGGCCGCCTGCTATTCACAATAGATACAGGAAGACACCGGGTGGGTCAGGCAGCTTCGAGCAGGTTATAAAGGGGTTGAAACTTTGTTTGCAGGCCAAACTTCCTCTCGGGTGTCTAGCCACAATAAACGAGTCTCACGGTGGGGATGGACGGCAACTGTTTCAGTTTTTTGTTGGCCTAGGTGTTAAGAATTTCAGGGCCAAACCCTGCTACGAGGTTGATTCCAGGACTGGAGAACCTCTGCCGTTCTCGACTTCGCCGAGGGCTTATGGTACCTTCTTGGTAGAGCTGTTTGATGCTTGGATCGAGAAGGATGACCCTGCTATCAACTGTGGTCCTGTGGATGATTTCCTTCGTGGGGTTTTGGGCCAGAAAAAGCAGCAGTGCGTGTTCAAAAGGAGCTGTCACTTCTTCGGAGTTTGGCCCGATGGCCTTGTTTACCCCTGCGAGACTCGGGGGTTTTTGAGGAAGCGCGTTTAGGCAATTTGAAGGAGCGTAAGTTGTCCGAGTTAGTAGGCCGTTGGGAGTCGAGGGCACGGTCTTTGGGGGTACACTTCTTACGGGAGGAGTGTAAGATCTGTCCTTGGTATGAAGCGTGTCGCGGAGGATGTGCCCGATACGATGTCTTTCGAGGAGCGCCATCCAACGTGTTTTGTTCAAGTAGAAAGAGAGTATACCGTCACATCGCAGAGTATTTGGAAGGAGGTGAGAAAGGTGGTTGATGCAGATGAAAGTCGGGTAGTAGCAAGGGTGCGTGGTGAAGGTGCCCTTCCTGACGGCTGGGATGATTACGAGGCCTGGCCGAACTCTTGGCATGACGACCTTGATACGGGAGGGGGCCCTTGGCACGACGATTGGTTTGATGAGCATAGCTAGTCGTCGAAGCAGGCATCCATAAACAGACGTTTGTGGATGCCTTTTTATTTTTGATTAGATGAGTTTTAATTTTCTTATTTCAGAGCCTGTAAATAAATTTAACTTTTTTTCTATCCAAACCGGTTGGCATTTTTCGGTAAAGCACCGAAAGCGGAGAATGGAAGGTTTGTTGACGAGGTACGGAGAATTATCTTCTGAGGAAGATAGGGCTTTACGAAAACTGGCTCATCTTTTGAAGAAGCACAGTTTTGGTAAGGGTTTTGTCGGCACGCCTTTTTTTAGAGTAAAGGATGGTTATTCCTACAGTGATTTCGAGCGTATCTTGAACAGAGGGGAGTTTGAGGACTTGGAAGGTTCGCTAGAGATTCTGGATGCCCGATGGAAAAGAATCTGGGGTGAGGAGCAGTCCAAGTTGCTAGACTGGGAAGCCGTGTTTACTCGGGCCTTTGAGGAGGATGTAAATTTGGAGGAAATTTTAGGGATACTTGGAAAGCTGTATTGTACTAAGCCGCGGGAGCGGTATTTCGTTCAACTCTTAATAAGTGCGCCGGGCTCTGGAGGAGGAGGTGCGTGGTCTGGGATTGGAAACGTGATTACTTTGGAGTGCGGCGGCCTTGCTGTTAATGAGGAAAATAAGAAAGATCTTATGGGGACGCTTTTTCATGAGGTTGCGCACTTGATGTCTCGTAATTTCCAAAATGATGTACTCATTCCCTATTTACGATCAAATGATTTTTTTGGGTTTGGTGCGAGGATAAAAAATATACCCACTGTTACTTTTTTTAGCGAAGCTATAGTGCACGCTTTTTTCCCTCGGGGAGTTTTAGGTCGAAACTATCTGGGGATTAGATGTGGCGATTTGTATGAGGATATTTTTGAGGAAGGCAAAAATTATCCTTGTTTGGCTGCGTGGGGGGTATTTGTGGCTGAGCAATTGGGGAGGGTTGCCGGTTCTTACGTTGAAGAAGCCAAGGCACTGGACGAGCAGTTTCTTGATCTTGTGAGGGATACATTGAAGCAATTTTTGGAGATGAGAAGAAATTTTTCCTAGACCTGATGATATCTACCTCTTTTTGTCTTTATATTTTATAGAGAGTTCAAAAAGTTCTTCAGCGGATTTTCCCTTTTTTAAGTTTTCCTTTAGTTCTTCTCGTAGCTTTTTATTTATTGGATATCCCCTACTCTCGGGCTGAGTGAGGGCAGTAAATGCCTCCTTTATTTCGTGAAAGAGATCATGTCCATGTTTATCTTTTTTGGCCGCGAATTTTTGGTGGAAGAAAAAATGATTTAGCTCGTGTTCTATGTTATCTATTTGTCCTTCGAGAGGAGCAAAATAGTTAACCATAAGCCAGCCCTTATTGTAATGGTAGGGAATTATGGGAAATGTGGTAAGATAGACCTTAATCTTATTCAGGCGAATCTTTGTCTCATATAGTTCCTCAAGCTCACTTACGATTGAGCAGCCTTTCTTTTCCCAAGCAGTTTGAAGGGCCTTCTTCACACTGTCAAAGTTTTGTTTGTTTTTTTTTGTAGTATTCTTTGAGGGTTCTTTCTAGAATTTTGCCTTTCTCTTCCTTAGTGAGTTTTTTATTTTTTAAACAAGTTATAATTTCTTGAGGGAGGTGTTTAGAAAAGTACCCGAAGAAGTCTTTTCTATTCATCACCTCTTGGGCATAAGAAGCCCGCTTTGCTAGATAGTTTTTGACGTCCCTAGAGATGTCGTATTCTATTTTGAGTTTAGGATAATTTCCTGTGTTCACACCTTGATATTACCATCTTGTTTTCACCTTGGCAAAATCTCTCTTTTGTATTATAGTTTGGGGGCGATAATAAGTATCACAAACGCCCTGTGCTATACGGTACAGGGTGGCGAGAGATACAAAAGTACATAAACTTGTGAGAAGCCCCTTCCAGAGGGGTGTTTGGTTTTGGAAAGATTGTGTTTGAACCTCTCGAACCAGCTAAGACGGCCGGGGCTATTTTTCAATGCATGCTTCTTGAAGAAGCAGGCAATTTGGGGTACTATTTAGATTAGAATTTGACAAAACTTCCTAGTTATGTTATAGTTTCCGTGAGATTGAGAGAGAGAGTCAGAAAAACGGGAATAAAGATTAGATAAAGCCGCACTTTAACAGGTGCATCGCAGCCCCCCTAAGTTGGGGGTTTTGTCGTTAGGAAAGTCTGATCTTTTCAAGAGTTCTACGAATTTTTACGTAGAGGATCAACGATCGTGATGTCTCTACGTAATGTTTACGGGTAATATGTAGGGATTTGCTAGGTTTTTTGGGGTTTTTCCTTTTCTTTTTTGTGGTGTTCTTTTTTTAACTGGTTTTTGA
>JAYEID010000007.1 GCA_034659915.1 Patescibacteria group bacterium | reverse complement strand
GTTGCATCTTCTGTTAGGGGGTTTTGAACTCTTAATGTATTTTTGAGCTCTAAGTTTGCATTTCGCAATTCACTTTCATTTGTGAAACTTGTAGTTTTAACTTCTGTGTATCCCCAACCTTCAAGATATTTTTTTGTTAATTTTTCCCATTGGAAAATTTTTTCTTGCTGGTACAGAGTTTTGGGAAGTGGTGGAAGCTTAGAAGGGATGTTATGGTAACCGTATATCCTTGCAACTTCCTCAACTAGGTCAATACTTTCTTGTATATCAGTACTTCTCCAGGAAGGTACAGTTGCGCGGAGCTCGGGAGCTCCGGAAATATCATCGGGGCTGGTTAGCCAATCAATTTCAAAACCCAAAGCTCTTAAAATAGTGCAGATTTGTCGGGGATCAACTTCTACACCAAGAACTTTTTCCACATCCTCTTCGGAGAGAATAATTTTACTTTCTCCGTATTTTTGATTTTCAATATCGATTAGTTTGCTAGCAATTTGTGCATTTGCGTTTTCTCGTAAAAACTTGGTTGCGTGTTTTAGTGCTGGAACTACTCCTTGTGGGTCCATACTCTTTTCAAACCTAGCTGATGCATCGGTACGGAAACTCATTTTTTGGGTTGTTTCTCGAATTCTTTGTGGGTTGTAGATTTGTACAAATAAGACTATGCGGGTAGTTCCCATATCTACACAAGAATTAGCACCACCCATTATTCCGCAAAGGTCAATGAGTTTGTCTTGGTCTTGGATAACAATTGTTCCAGGAGGAAGCTCGCGCTTTTTCCCATCTAGCGTAGTTAATGTTTCCCCTTCCCTACTCTCACGAAGGATCATTTTGTTCCCAGCAATTTTTTCATAATCAAAAACATGCATTGGTTGACCGCGTTCAATCATAAGGTAATTGGTTATATCAATTGCATTATTTAAGGAGCGAATACCCACCTTTTCTAAACGCTTTTGGATTTTTTGCGGGGATTCTTTTATTTCAACATTGTCAAGAATAACTGCTGAGAATCGTGGACAAAGATTGGGCTTTTTAATTCGAACATCTAAGTTCAGTGGGTTTTCCGGTTTTTTTAGTCTGATGCGGGGCTCTTTGTCTTTAAATTCTGCTTCTGTTTTGTGCTGAGTGAAAATAGCTCCCACTTCTCTAGCTACACCTAGAACAGAAAGTGCATCTGGGCGGTTAGGAGTAATCTCAATTTCAAAAATATGATCACCGTCTGATGTTTTGGTTATATTTTCTACCGAAAGGGCATGCAGAGACAATTTCTCTGCAATTTCTGCAGGGGTTGCATCTGTTTCCACAAAATCAAGTATCCAGTTGTGGGGGACTAAAATGTTCATGGTTGATTGTTGATAGTTAATAGTTTATTGGTCATTCTTCCAGATTTTCTCTCGTTAATTTAATAAGTATATTAATCTCTTTGGGAAGAATCCTAAGCATATTAATCATTTTCTTATTCGTATTTTCCGAGATTAGCCCTCTTTTATACGCTAATCTTGTCCAATGCGCTGCTTCGTAGGTTGAAGAGCGGGCATTATAATAAAATTTGTTTTTATCTTTTTTGTGATATCTTCCAAACCCTTCAGCTATATTTCCTGCTATTGAATCTATGGATCTTATCCATTGGTCGCCCATTGTTTTCTTAGCAAGTATATTCCACTTTTTGACTTCTTCCCAAACAATCAGCGACAATTTTGTCCCGATTTGGTAGGCTGTTATGTCTTTTAGTCTAAATACCTTTTTTTCTTTTTTCAATGGACAATGATCAATTAACAATTATCAATTTTTCCTAAAATTGTCTCAAAAATCTTATGTCGTTTTCGTAAAGTACTCTTATATCGCTAATGTTTAAATTCTCGCGCATCATAAATACTCTTTCTACTCCCCAACCAAAGGCAAAACCCGAGACCTTTTTGGGATCCAAACTTCCGTTTTTTAAAACCTGCGGGTGGACCATGCCTGCCCCACCGAGTTCGGACCAACCTCCTGTGCAGTACCTGCACCCCTTTCCGTGGCAGAGCCCGCAAGATATGTCAATTTCAAAAGATGGTTCTGTAAAACGGAAGTCATAAGGTCGCAATCGGTATTCCCTATCCTCTCCAAAGTATTCTTTAACAAAGAAATCCAAAGTTCCTTTTAGGTGGGTAATATTTATGTCTTTGTCAACAACAAGCCCTTCGAATTGATAGAAGGTGGGAATATGGCTTACATCTGATTGGCGTCGGTCGCACCTAGATATGTTAATCATTCGTACAGGCACACCCACCCTTTCCATTTCCCTTACCTGCCCATTTGAAGTGTGTGGTGTTAATACAAATCTTGTATCATATTCTGCTTTGGAACTTCGTCCGCCAGCTGGCGGATCGAATTTCGGATTTTCAATATAGAATGTTTCCCATTCATCCCGTGCGGGGTGGTTGGGTGGCATATTTAAACTTTCAAAAGCATACCAGTCGGTTTCTACTTCTGGGTATCTTCTTCTAACAAAACCCAACCGGTGGAAAATATCTTCTATTTCGTGAATTGTTTGGGTTACGGGATGTAGGTGTCCTAGCTTTGGTTTTTTTCCGGGGAGGGTTACATCTAACCAAACCTCTCCCCTACTCTCTCCCCCCGATTCTTTCAGCTCGTTTCTTTTGTTTTTTAGCGTGGTTTCTAGCTTGGATTTAGCTTGGTTTACTTTTTTCCCCACCTTAGGCCTTTCTTTTTCCTTTAAACTGGGGATGCTCTTGGTTATTTCTGTTAGCTCTCCCCTTTTTCCTAGATATAATTTTTCCAAATCTTCCAAATCCCTTATGCTTTGGACGTTTTTTATTCTTTGCTGGGCCTCTTTTTGTATTTTTTCGATTTTTTCTAAAACCTTCATTTTAAAAAGATTACCATATTCGGAACCAAGACGTAACTATTTTTCCTTCTCTGTATTGAACTGCTAATCCTAATTGATTGACACTTTTTGTTCTGAGGTGTTATAGTCCAGAGTAACTAGGGGTGTGGTTTTTGGATAGTAGAGTCTCAATTTCCTTCTTTGTTGTAAGGAAAAGTGGTAAATGTGCAAGTATTAAGGTATAGAAAGGAGAAGGGGCGGTGTTCTTTAAAAAAAGGCTGGTAACGCTGTTGGGTCTATTGGTTGGTTTTTTGCTTTTCTTTGGAACTGTAGTATTCCTATCAGACGTTCGGGCTGCTTCGTTTGCGCTGTCTTGCCCCAGCGGGTTAACTTATGTTGTTCGTCCTGGCGATAACCTTGCTGATGTAGGAAACCGTTTTGGTGTTTCGGTGTCAATTCTAGCAGAGGTCAACCAAATTGCTAATGTTAACCTGATTCGATCTGGGGAAGAGCTTTGTATTCCGGTTATGAACCAGCCGGATTTTGTTCGAGTATCCTTTCCCAAATTCGCTAATTCCCAATATTCTGGGATCGAAACTGTCTCGGTTAATAGTGTTCGTTGGTTTTGTGGAGAGCAGCATTGTGATTGGGAAGGTGCTCTCCAAGAGATTTGGGTGCTTGATGAATGGTACCAAACCCTTTTCAGCCACCGTTACGAGTTTCCAGGTTCCCACTTTCCGAAATTGGAAGAAGGTGACAAGATTGTTCTTTATAGAAACTGGGACTATTCTGGAGAGGCTCGCCTACGAGTTACCGGTATGAGCATCCTTGGGGACAGGGATGATGTTGATATAAACACCGAGATTTTTGAGGTGTTAGAGCGGACAGCTGACGGGGAGCTGTTTGCGTTTATTACCTGTCATCCAGCGGGAGCGGCTAGTCCTGTCCCCCAGCGATGGGTAGTGTGGGCAAGGAAGGAACTCGAAATGTGGAACAAGATTCACCATATTAGATAAAGGTATAGAGGCCCCGGACTAGAAATGTTTTAGAAGTTACTTTTCTGGTTAAAAGGGGCCTCCTTTTTTAATGTTTCTGTTTTTCTGCTAGCTTGTTTCTAAAGGGTTTGCTTACAGTTTAGAAAAGTGTTGTTGTTTTGGATTGAAAAGGTATTTCTAATGTGTTATAGTACCTACAGTAGAGAGATGGTTACTGTTGGAAGATAGCACAGGAATGCTTTGAAAAAGCACTTTAATTCCTAAAAACCCCCCGCGCGGGGGTTTTTGTCGTTAACTTAGCCTGGCCATTCTGTTTTGCAAGGTTGTGGTTACGTAGAGGATCAACGATCGTG
>JAYEID010000006.1 GCA_034659915.1 Patescibacteria group bacterium | reverse complement strand
ATTTCTCATTTCCTCTTTCCTTCTCCTTTTCTTCTTTGCCTACATACGTACAAGCTTAGCTTGGCTTAACTTGACATCAATTATAGCACATGCTAGCGTAAGTCTAAGAAGATATGAAATTAAAAGATCTTCCAATTGCAATTGGTGTTTTTATACTTTTTCTCACTATTCCCACTGCAGTTTACTTGTCTACACAACCCGAATCACTACAAACACTCACAAAAGCAGGTCAAGAGGAGAGCGCTGTAATTTATCTTTGGCCTGCCAAATTAGAAACAAACCTTGATTCCCAATTTGAAATTACCATAACACTAGCTTCTCCAGAACAAGAAGTGAAAGAGGCTCATGCTGTTATCAATTACGATCCCAAAATGTTAGATGTGGTGGAAATTAAAAAAGGACCAATACTTGGAAGTTACGAAAAAAGAAATATAGAAACTGGAAAAGGACAAATTGAAATTGCAGCACAAGGAAACTTTCAAGGATCAGGAACTTTAGGAAGCATAGTTTTCATTCCCAAAAAAACTGGCAACACTAACTTGAACTTAATTAAATCTGGCTCGAAAGTACTGGAAGCTGGAGGAGCAAACATTCTTCAAGGCGTAAACGGAACTACAGTAACTATCAAATAAAAATTAGTCCAAACCTTAATTCAGCTCTCGCCAAGTAACACGATCTCTACCCAAAAGTTGGGTAAGGTCGATAATAAGTTCTGGATCCCAAGAAAAGTAATTAGCAGGTTCTAAATCATCGTCAGCAGTATCCTCAATTTCATCTTCTCCAATTCGTGTCCGACGTAACACTAAAGCTTCATCATTGTCGTAACCAAAGGCTATAGCTGAGCCGCGCAACCACAACCCCGCTTCTTGATTTTCAAACTCTTCCCTGTCGTCTGTATCTTCGTTGTAATCATAAATACTCTGATCCGCTACCAAAAACGCTCTTACATTTTCCACGCCTGCTTGTACTCTAATACTACCACTACTTACAAATGCATAAGAACCATCTGGCGCAAAGTCTCCAGTAAAAAGAACATCCCCATTTACAATCACTGCCGCTGCCTTATCATCAAAACCATTATCATTATTAACCACTAAGTCACCGGCTACCTTCAAAAGACTGCCGCTTGAAACGGTGGTACAACCTCCTACTCCACCATCACCCATTACTCCAGAACCACAATCAGCAGTTTTAGAACCAAACATATTATCAAAATAATAGTAATCGTAGTCATACCTAGCATTAGCAGAATCATAAAACTTTAACTCACCATAGTCTTTCACTTCCCAACCACTATCCCCCCCTAAATCGTAGGCACGACCCTCACCCCAAGAATGCGGACCGCTAGAGGAGATGACAAGTCCTGCCGAACTGTAGGGCAAAGAAAAATATGGTGCAGCTAAAAAGCGGTCTGGAGGGTCTTCTCGAAACAGATTTGCTTTTTCCGGAATGTAAGAAAAAATCCCCCTCTTGCTATAAACATTACCACCCTCTGTTTGGAACCATGTTAAAAGCTCTACATTAAAATTAACACTATCAGAATGAGAACCTAAACAAGGTTCTGTACCTGTTCCTGTAACAGTAAGAGTATAAGTTTCATCGTAATCAACAGAACTCTCATCAACATTTAGGCACGCCCAACCTGCGTTTTCTGTATCACTCTCTGGGTCAAGCCTAATTGTCGAGCTAGGTGCGTTACAGCCAGTAGCATCTGAAGCAAACCCTACCAAGCTAACGCCAGGTCCTCCCGAAACCCCAGAAGTAGCTGTGCTAAACTCTACCTCTGCTGTATCCGGCGCCCAGCAGTCACCCAAAACCCTGGTGGTAACCATAACTTCTGTAGTTTCAAAGCCGGGGTCCAGCATAAGAGGTCCAGTAGGAAGGTTAACAGAAAAATCTGCGTGCTGAACTCCTAGCCACGCATATTTGGTTTCCATCGAAGCAACACTTCCTAAATTTGCATAGAAAAGATCATCATAAGGTTCATCATAAGAAATACCGGAACCTGTATAAGGATCAGGAGAATTATTCCAGTATTTATTGTAACCAGAAACAGGGCAAAAACAGGTACTTGGCTCAACTTTAATTCTGTATTCATCACTTTCCAAACTCTCTTCCACAGCAACATTAAACCCAAGAGGATCCAACACCTCTTCCTGACCAACAAGATTCTGTAGTGTCAGTGCAGCGCTACCTGATATATTTTCACCAGCATCACGAACCCCTAGACTATAACCAGCACCAATCAATTCTTCCCACACATACCCCTGGATAAACCCAGGGCAAGCAATTTCTATTATTCCCGCATCCGCAGATCCATTTATATTACCTGCCTTATCACGTAAATGTAATCTAACACTATAAGTAGAACCTGGTTCCAAATCATTTAAGTGCCGTGGGCTTCCCCCAAAAGTAGTAGAATTATCCCAAACCACAGAATGAGAAATGGGACCTTTCGCAGGCGGATCCACATTTTCCCATCCGAAAAAATAAGTGCCGTAGTCTGGGTCTCCAGTTTGCGGCCACCAGTCAAATTGCCCCCAACCATCCTCTTCCACATCATCCCCCACACGATCATGATTCAAATCATCCATCACCACAAAGAAGAAGATAACACTAGTACCCCAAGCATCATCACCAGGATGATCGATAATATTTGACGCCACCAACTCTGCAACATTGGGATAAGTATCCCCCGAAAATGCTGTGGTCACCTCGCTATCTAAAAATGGACAAACCTTTTCGGGTACATCCAAATCCCCCGTAGGAGCAACTGTGTCGTCAGCAACAGAAAAGGAACAAGTACCAGAATCAGCATCACGTGGACCGTTGTCTGCCCTTACTTTCCACTCGTAACTCTTGCCCAAAGCCTGACTGCAGTCACCTCCGTAGCGGTTACACAGGTTAAAAGAACATGATGTTGTATCCTCCCCAACCTCACAAACCTTAGTACCGCTCCAAGTACCGGAACCCGCTTCCCGCAAATAAACCTTATACTTATTATCGTTCGGACAACCCTCGCCCCAATCTGTAGTTGCCTGCCATTCAAAATTGACAACGTAACTTTTAATTGTACTATTCATTCCCGGAAAACAACTCGCACAATTACACACAGGTGCCTTAGGGTCTTTTTCATCACAACCATCATCAGAGGGACCACTGCAAGGGCAACCGTCCTTACAATCCTCCTCCCAAGCATTACAGTCATATTCAATATCACAACCGGTAGTCCCATCTTCATTTTCAACACAAGTACCTGTGCTATAACAGTATTGGCAAAAAGAACCTGGATAACCCGGACATGGCGAAGCACATTCCAAAACACTACAAGGCTCACCCACAGGATCACACATTGCTTCTACATCTGGCACAGAAACTAAAGCAATAATAAACAAAACGCCGGAACCAACAAGTACTTTAAGGCTTTGTCTCAAAATCTTTTTAAAAATAAAATTAGTCATAACTCTACATAATTATCTAGAAACAGCGAACTTCTCAACGCTCAGACTTCCATCCTTTTCCAAACTAACCCAAACAACAATATTGCTTCCAACAAAATTTTGGGCAGCTTCCAAATTATGCTCAACTACCTCTTCCTCTCCAATTGCTTGGGTAAAAATACGCCCAATAGAAAGTTTTACTACACCGTAACCAGTCTGGACAAAAACCCCCTCGTTTCCCACTCCCACTAGTTCACCCTCAAGAAAAAGTTGGGGATTGTCCTTGCTCATATCAGCCAGCCCAGGTGAATAGAAACCCCCAGACCGCTGCACATTATCAGCAGGATAGCTTGCGGTGTAATAGCTAACATAATCTCTCACATTACCGCTTTCTGAAGACTGCTTAATATAAGAAAAACAGTCAGCAAAAGGAGTTGCTTGACACATTTCTAGACGCACAAGTACCCTGTCTCCAATTGACGAATTAAAATCTGGAGAACATTGCACTGAAACCTCAACATCTTTACCTACTAATGTAAATAGCCACTCCTCCTGATTTCTTCCCGTAACTGTTGCCTCAAATACTTGTTGGGGACAGCCGTCTTCCGAGATTCCTGCTTCTTGCCCCAGTTCTGCTGTTTCAAAAGCTTCTTGGGGAGTAAGCTCCTCAACTGAATCTTTCCTGGCTAAGTCACGAAGAGAAATTTCTAAACCCTCTTCTCTCCTCTGAGCCCAAAAAAGAAGTCCAGCACAAACAAGTAAAGAAAAGAAAACAAAGAAAGACAACAATAAAACCAACTTACCCCCAGACCCTAAGTCACGGAAAAAAGAAATTGGTGTTTGGGCTTTTTTTTTGGAAAATTGTAC
>JAYEID010000005.1 GCA_034659915.1 Patescibacteria group bacterium | reverse complement strand
GAGGGAAGATATATATTACAGGTGTTCAGGTGATACGTATTGTCCTTACCAGGATTGTTACGACGGTTATTGTGAAAATCGCGGGGAAAGGGGTTGTGGAACTGATCAGTGTGATTTGAATTCGGAGTGTCGGCACTATGATTGTGATAGATCAAATTGTGGTTCTTATTGTACTGATATTTATGGAAACACACTTTGTAATTGTGGTGAGGAAAACTGTTGTCTTTATTATGATGATACGGCAGGATTAGATGATACTTGTAGTAACAACTCTGACTGTTGCGATTCTGCTTGTCCAACTGAAACAGAGTGCGCTAACCGAACAGGAGGTGCGGAGTGCTGTGGTCAATCAAGCGGCTGTGGTGACACTTGCAGTGATTGTGATGTTTCGGACGGTGATCCTTTTACCGCCCCGACCAAAATTTCAGCTCCCATAAATGGAACTCCGGCTGGGACTGAGGACCTCCCGGTGAGGGTTAATACTAGTAGTACCCACGTTCTAAATCCAGACCCGCTTTCTGCTACCTTTTTCTGGGAAGATACGGATACGGATGGTTGTGATGGAAACTCAAGAACTGATACTTTCCCCTTCCGTATTGATAATCTTAATGATGGTTGGAGTTGCTCTAATCCTAATGACCATTGTGAAGATTCTGTAACATCTACTAACTACTCATACAATGCTATGGAGATTGGAACTACTTATAGTTGGTGGGTGCATGCGAGAAATACAACTTGTGCTAGCTATGAGGACTGTTGCGAGGAAACAAAATCTGGAGTGGATGATTGGAGTAGGACTACTGGGGGGTATGTTTGCCGCCCAGATTGCCGTCCCCTACTCTGTGGGCAAAATGACAATTGTGGTGCAGAAGAAACTTTAGATGGCTTTAATGGATTTGGTGGACCGGATGACGACTGTCCAGCTGCCCATAATGGTAATCCTGATCCTGCTTCTTCTTTGGAGAGTTCATTGGATGGATCTAGCTTTTCAACTGATTCAGGTATTTTGGAACCAGCTGTTTTGGAACCTTCTGATTCTTCTTCTAAACCACGCTCAGTTACTTTTCGTTGGGCAATGAGTGATACTGTGGCGCAGGATAACCATGATAATTTCCACTTCCAGGTTTGGTACATTGGGGATCCTGTTGATCCTAATTATAATGCGGAGGATTTTGATTGGTCTGAAGAGCCTGGCGAGGATTGGGCATTGGTTTACAGTGAGACCTTTTCTTATCCTGACTATTGTGACAGTGGGGTTTGTGAGCTTACGCCTACTGATCAGTTTGAACAACATGTGGTTTACGCGTGGCGAGTTGCTCATCACAATACTACGTGTGAGACAAATGCATCTGGTGGGGCGTGGATCGATGTTGCTGGTAATGTAGGTACTAATTTTGGACAGGTGGATACGCTGGATCCTGACGATTGTCCTAATTCTGAACTTTGTACAGGTGATGGTAATCGGGATTGGTCAGAGTGGTCTGATGGATATTTTCTTGTTGATAATTTACCTGAGGTAATAAGTATAACTCCTACTTGTAATACAGAAGCTTATTGTTGGTCAGGAAATTCAGGAGATAATCTTGGATATTGGGTTGTTAATCCTGAAAATATATATGATGAAAGCCTTATAAGAGGATATACAAATGCTTATTGGCCTTGGGATCTGGATGGGGATGGTTCTAATTACACAGAGTGGACTGCTCCTTCAGATAAACCAGTTACCTATTGTGGTGACGCGGGATGTGAGGATATGATTTTGCAAAACAATCCCCAAGTTTTTGAGGTAGTTGTTGAAGATGCGGATGGTTGGCAAGACATTTCTCATGTTAATTTTAGTTTTGCGGAACCGGGGCAAGATAGTTGCAATTCAAGGACTGTTCTGGGAAGTGGTAGCTTAAAGCGTGATTCTTATTTTTCTGGGTACGATAGTGATACTGGTCTTTGTCATGACGTTTCAATTCATGACGAACCTGTTAGGGATTGGACATTAATGAATCCGGTGGGTGAGAAAATGTATCGCATTTCGGAGAACAGAGTTCGGGCATACTTTAAAGTGCGGTTTGATTGGGGAACGGAAAATGCTTCTGTTTTTCGTTATCCAACAGGAGAGACAAGACTTTGTGCTAATGGTGACGATTTCTTTGCCGGGCGAGAGAGCAGTGGGTGGAAAGGCGATCCTAGCTGGTATTGGAACGTTGATTTACGGGCTCCAGAACTAAACGAGAGGTCTTCTCAAGTTGAAGAAGGAAATGAGGTTGTGGATCTTTTGAAGGTTGATCTAGAGGGAAGTTGTGCGCCTTGCGACCCTTCGATCCAAGATTGTACTGCGGATTGTTACGATACGTGGCGGTACGAGGTTCATTTAGCTTTTCATGATGCTGCAGATAACTCCTCAGGCATTTTCTTTGACATAGATCAAGATAAATTAGCCCCTGATGATAACGGTGATGGGTTTGTAACTCTAGAAGAGAGATTTTCAGAAGAGAAAACAGAAGAGTCGGAAATAGCTCCCCTTGCGTGGTACCGGGGGGACTATAATGGGGATGGTAGTATGGAGTGGATCCGCCTCCCCTACGAGGATCAACGCCATGCCCAAGGTTATCCCCATAATTATCCTTTTTATTATGATTATGAATATGATGATGCTTCTGGCGAACTTATTTTGAAACTTTTTGTTCCGGCAGAAGATGAGGCAGAAAGCTTTTCTTTTGGTGATAAGAGTGATGTGCATTTTCAGCGAACCCGAAGTGTTCGCGCTCAAGTTCGGGATGAGGCAGGTAATGTTTCCTACAGCGAATATTCTCTTTTTACTGGTTGGTTTCAAGGAATAAATGGTGATTTATATTCACAAGGAGGTACGGATATGTCTATTCCCTTATCTGGGGATGAGTATGATCTCTTTCTCTTAGCTTCTGAACCTGCTCCTCCACCATCTACTTCTGAAAATGCTTACGACCAGACTTCGGGGGGGTTGGTAATTTACCTACCGGGTGCAACTGTTGGGTATGCCCGAGCTGAGACTGAGCGCCCGCACGGAGTTCTTTCTTCTAATATTTGGTTGTTAGCGCAATATGATGTTAGTGGGACTTTGGAAAATCTTACAAATGTTTTGGGTTTTAGTGTAAGTGGTATTTACCAAGCTGGTGAAGGTAATAATTGGGATGGAAGCAGTAGCCTTTCTCCAAATGAGGTTTATATTTATGACCCGGCAAACGGTCCGTTGGAAGGTGAATATAGCTTGGATTTGCCTCCGGGATCTCCTACTGGGGTAGCTGTTGTTTATGTGCCGGGGGACCTTGTTCTTGGTGATGGGGATTACACTGGAAGTCCAACTTATTTTAGAGCTGCAAATGGGTTCCGGAACGAGGGCATTATTTTTGTTGTTGAGGGTGGTGTGTTGGTAGAAGAAGATATTCAGCAGTTGGATGCGTTTGTAATAGCTCTAGGGCAGGTTGAAAATGAAGAGCAATCAGTTGTGTTCAAAATCACTAAGCTTCCACCTACAGACCCCCTGGTTATTAATGGAAGTTTGATTGGGCAGCACGGTTTTGATGTTAGTAGGTATATTTTTGATTTGTATAAACCAACTATCCAGGTAAAGCTTAACCCCCTTTATTTTGTTGCTGATGATATTAACAACATGCTTTTGCAGGCTAAGCACACTTGGAAAGAAGTTGAATAGGGTGGGAGTAGTTGACATCCGTATCGAGGTGGTATAAATTTAACATAGATTTAAGTGTAGTTAGCTTTTTTGAAAGTTTGTTAGTAGTTATTTTTTACCTGTCCACCTTGTAAAACCTGCCCAAGTTAGGGAATGGCTTACAGGTGGGGTTTCAATTTACCCATGCCTGAATTTTTCGGACTTGATATAGGATCGCACAGTATTAAAGCAGTTCAAGTTAGGAGAGATGATAGGGGTGGAGTTCGTCTTACCCACTTTTCCACCTATAGTACCCCTTCTGACGCTTACGGTTCTCAAGCAGAAAAACACAAGAAAAAACTTGCGGAAGCAGTTAAAAATACAATGGAAGAAGCAGGTATTAAATCTTCTCAAGTAGTTGCTTCTTTACCAGAATCTAAGATTTTTACTCGCGTTATTGAAATGCCAAAAATGAGTGAAAAGGAACTTAAGTCTTCCCTGGAGTATGAAGCGGAACGGTACATTCCCTTCCCTGTTGAATCTGCTGTTTTTGACTCAGAAATTGTTTCTAAAGGGGAAAATTCTAAGAAAATGCAAGTTCTTTTGGTTGCTGCTCCGGAAAGCCTGGTTACCAGGTATTTGGATATCTTGGAGGGTGCGGGACTGGAAATTTTGGCATTGGAGCCGGAGACTGTGTCCTTGGTTCGAGCTTTGGTTGGGCGTGGTGAAAAAGCTGCAGTTCCTACTCTTCTGGTTTCTATTGGTTCCTCTACCACAGACTTAGTTATTACTGAAAATGGAAAAATTGGCTTTACGCGTAGTGTAGCAACTGGTGGTAAGGCTTTGGGGAGGGCTCTGGCGCGTGCTTTAAGTTTTGAGGAAGAACAAGCAGAATCGTACAAGCGCAGTT